>CAZRLQ010000036.1:0-11175 GCA_964600725.1 uncultured Desulfobacterales bacterium | reverse complement strand
CAAATGTCTTGTTTTTTCGTTCCCATTCCTAAGCAATTGCAAATTTAAATTTTATATTTAACCTAAATTAATACGCAAAGCAAACATTTCCAGTGATTATCTTATAAGTGACTTCTAAAAAATCGCGATATTTAGCGGCTCGACAGGTAACTTCTCAGGAAGTTAGGGTAACGGTGGGAAAATCCCCCTCAATCACTTAGATGCCAGAATTTATTGAGAAATTACAAACGAGCCTATCATTATCCAGGCTTTATAAAGCGGACTCTCAAATCTCAACACTCAAAACCAAAAGCACTGTCGAATACGACAATCCGCAATAATTATACCAGAGATAAGAATTAATTTGAATACTCAAGGAGTCAAACGGCTTGTTGTTTATATTTCGACAAGAAAAAACATAAACTTTAGTCCGCATTATTCATAAGTCTGTTCATGCAAAACCATCGATCTGCAATAATCTTCTATGGTGTAGGCAGGTGCTGTAAAGCACAATATCTTGATTCACCATAAATTGAAAATTCAGATTTTAAATTAAACGGCGGTTAGGTGATTAATAGCCCTGTGCAATCTTGAATTACAGACAACACTTGACAAAAATCAACCGTTCTTATAGGAAAGCCTTAAACATTTATTTCTCATAATTAACACTTCATGAAAATGAAGGTCGAAAGTTGCCGTTCATCACGATTCTTCAAAATCAACAAATAAGAAAGGAATTTTTATATGAACATTCTGTTTTTTGGACCGAATGGCAGTGGCAAGGGAACTCAAGGAGCGATTTTAAAAAACAAATACAACACTCCTCACATTGAATCGGGTGCTATTTTCCGTGAAAATATTTCAAAGGGAACCGAATTAGGCGCAAAAGCCAAAGAATTTATTGACAAAGGTGAACTGGTGCCGGATGAAATTACAATACCCATGATCTTAGACCGGCTGCAACAGGCCGACTGTAAAAACGGATGGCTTCTCGACGGCTTTCCGCGAAACAGAAACCAGGCAATAAAACTGGACGAGGCCCTTAAAAAAGCCGACATGTCCCTTGATATTGTCGTTGAAATAACCCTTGACAGGGAAATTGCAAAAAACAGAATCATGGGACGAAGGCTTTGTGTGAATGATAATAACCATCCCAACAATATCTATATTGACGCCATAAAGCCGAATGGTGACAAATGCCGCGTTTGTGGAGGTGAACTGAAATCACGAGCAGATGATCAGGATGAAGAGGCGATAGCCAAACGTCATGATATTTACTACGACACTGAAAATGGCACACTTGCATCAGCATATTATTTCAAAAATCTTTCAGCCAATGATAAATCAATAAAATACATTACACTGGACGGCGCACCAAGCGTACAAGATGTTACTGCTGAACTTGTTTCAAAGCTCTAACTTCTTGTAATGTGCATACTGTTTTCTTGTTCTTTTTTCTTGCCAATTGTCAAAAAATTAGATATTTATCTGAGTTTTCGAAAAAACTATGATGTTTCTCAATACTCATCACTCAAAACTCGATACTGAAGATTGGGTTAAGCAATTATAATGCCGAACACTAAAACTATTTTTCGAAAACTCAAGTTTATTAATAAAGCCGATCTCAAAACGTTTCGATCAGCTTTCCGTCAGGCCTGTCCGCTACTTTCCTGCCTGCGCCGAACGAATTGCAGCAGGAGGGTCGCAGCAGGCAGAAAATGTGAAAATATAGCGTTGAGAAAACGTTTTGTGCGAAATTTTCTATAATAATATAAAAAGGGGGCGAATAAGTTTGAAGGATATTCAGGTTAAGGTATTTGATAATGACTTGGAGAAGGCTATGCGTATCTTGAAAAAAAAGATTCAAAACGACGGTCTTTTTAAAAGGCTGAAGTTGAAAAAAAGCTATGAAAAGCCAAGTGAATACCGTCGACGAAAACAGCGTGAAGCCTTAAGGAGGCAAAGACTCGCCGCTTCAAGAAGCAGATACCGGCGATAATATCAAACCCGGGGCATTCTTTACGGTAGTCACCCCTGTCATAGGTGATTTTATTAGTCTGTTCTGCGGCGATTTTGCCGCAACTCGATCTTGATATTTCTGTTTTTTATAATAAGATGTCTGAAAGATGTGGGAGACCTTCGCAATACGTCCCTTTTGTCCGGCTACTGTGGAAGAAGCTGTTTTAAAACTGATGAATCGGTTTTGCTTTGATCCTCTGCTTTTAAAACAGCTTTTAGCCTTCCTTGTACCTGGAGTACCTGGATAAAGTTGAATATTTTTCAAAGATCTTGATTTATGCTTCGTTCAAATACATAAATCAACAGACTTATAAATATACTTTCGTATTTTGAGAATATCGCTAAAGCAACGCTCAAGGTTTTATCTTATGATTCCCGGCATTAATCGAATTGCCGGGTTTTTTTATGCCCATGAAAGAAATAAACTTATACGACAAATGTCTTAAAGATATGTTCAGTTTGAAAAGATTCGGCATCAAACTGGGACTTTCCACAATCAAAAATATCTTAAGCGGTTTGGGAAATCCCCAGGATACCTTTTCTTCCATACATGTTGCGGGAACAAATGGAAAAGGGTCGATCGCATCGTCACTTGCTTCAATTCTGCAGGCAGCCGGATATAAAGCAGGTCTTTATACCTCGCCTCATCTTGTCCATTTTAATGAAAGGATATGCATCAATAACGTTCCTGTTTCCGATGAAAATATTGTTTCATCTTATGAAGCCGTGAAAAGCGTCCATCAAGGGACACGTGAACCTACCTTTTTTGAATTTTCAACTGCAATGGCTTTTTATGAGTTTGGAAATCATAAAGTTGATTGGGCGGTAATAGAAACAGGCATGGGAGGAAGGCTTGATGCAACCAACATCATCAGTCCGGCTCTTTCCATTATTTCCAATCTTTCCGTGGAACATCAGGCATATTTGGGAAACACTATCCCCCTGATTGCAAAAGAAAAAGGCGGAATTATAAAAAACAGTACGCCTGTTGTAACAGGTGTCAGGCAAAAGAATGCTGTTTCGGTTTTAAAAGAGATTGCTGAAAAAAAATCAGCGCCATTTTATCGTTTTGGAAGCGAATTCAGGGTAAGAAAGCATAAAAATGAAAAATTTACCTACTTTGGTATCGATAATGTTTGGCGTGACATGCATACCGGATTAATGGGAAGCCACCAGATTGATAATGCAGCACTTGTCCTTGCAGCTTGTGAAATATTGAACAAAAAAGATGCAAACCTCTCTTTGAAAAATATTACTGAAGGACTTGAGAAAAACAGATGGCCTGGAAGACTGGATATTGTCTCCAGATCACCGCTTATTCTTCTTGATGGTGCACACAATTTGATTGCGGCTAGAAATCTGTCAAAATTTCTATCAGCGAATTTGGCGGACAAAAAGATTACGCTTGTTATCGGCATATTAAATGACAAGCCGTATTCAGCGATACTTCGATCCCTTTTGCCGGTCTGCGATAGGGTAATTCTGACTATGCCTAAGATAGATCGGAGCATACCGCCTGAAAAGCTCAGCCACGCAGCAAAAAAAAATATTTCAAATATTGAAATTATTCCAAATGTAGGCAAAGCAGTTCAACATGCTGTTGAAACTGTATCACCGGATGATGCTGTCTGTATTGCCGGCTCACTTTATGTGGTTGGAGAAGCAAAAGAAAAACTGGCAGCAATGTTCCATAATTAGAAGCACTATTCAAGGAATGGTGAATTTTTCAATTTATCATGATTCGGCACAGTTCAACAACTCATGCAGTAAAATATTATCAATATAATCGTGAAGAGATGCTCTCATTTATTCCAAAAGATGCAAGGAGCGTTTTAGACGTTGGTTGTGCTTCAGGACGCTTTGGTGCTCTGGTAAAGCATAAAATCGGTGCTGAAGTGTGGGGAATAGAGATTGAGAAAAAAATGGCCGAAGAGGCTGCAAAGCGGCTGGATAAATTGTTGACAGGAGATGTATCCGTATGTATTGCCGACCTTCCTGAAAATTATTTTGATTGTATCATTTTTAATGACATTTTAGAACACCTGGCCGATCCATTTTCCGTACTTACTTCAGTTATGGGCAACCTTTCCGCCAGAGGCCGGATCGTTTGTTCCATTCCAAACATCAGGCATTTCAAGGTACTTAAAAAACTTGTTCTCAAAGGGGAGTGGGAATACAAAGAGGCCGGAATTCTGGATCGGACACACTTAAGATTTTTTACGTACAAAAGTATTCGCAAGACAATGGATTCCCTTGGCTACACAATTGAAATATTACAGGGCTTAAAGCCTATCAAGAAGTGGAAGCACCTTTGGATAATCTATCTTTTTTACCCCTGGTTATGGGATACCAGGTTTTATCAGTTTGCTTGCGTTGCAAAACCTTCTGCCGGTACATTTTCATGAAAAATATGAGCAGCGGGGAACTCATGAGACTGCCGTTTCGGATAAAAAACAGAAAAAGGAAAAAGGAAAAAGATCCAGTAGTTATGGGGGAGCATTCTTATGGAAACCCCAAGGTGCTTTGCTGGTCAGATAATGATTCGTACAAAATCGGCAAATTTTGCTGTTTTGCCGATAAAATTACAATCTTTACCGGAGGTAATCACAGGGTGGATTGGGTGACGACTTACCCCTTGCGCAGTAAGTTCAACCTGCCTGGAGCAGATAGTGACGGCCATCCGGCAAGCAAGGGAGAAACCGTTATCTGCAATGATGTATGGGTGGGACGGGGCGCAGTTATTATGTCAGGGGTTACCGTTGGCGACGGATCGGTTATCGGGGCATACTCTGTGGTGAGCAAAAATATACCCCCTTATGCGATTGTCGCCGGCAATCCGGCAAGATTGATTAGATACCGTTTTGAAAATTACCAGATTAAAGCTCTTCTCCGCATTAAATGGTGGGACTGGGAATTAGACAAAATATTGAAGGCTGTCTCTTTTCTTTGTGATGATCAAATCAACACGTTCATTAAAAAATTTGATAAAAACCCTGAAGAAAATGAAAAATCCCGAAATCCCCATATCAGCGGTTAGCATTAAATATACATTTATTAGCCACAGACTCACACACACATGCTGATTAGTCCGCCGGTATATGGATGGATGTTTTGTCCGTATGCGTTTGTGTGGGTCAAGCGAGCCTGACGATCGGATGGCCAATTATTTTTATGCAAGGTAACGCAATCATTCTAACCGCACAGCCCGAAAAATTTACACAAAATATTGTTTCAGCACTATCCTCAAAATACGGAAGTGCATGCCAGCCGGCGCAACATTTTTAGCCTTTCCTGCCTCCGAATCGAATGTGACACCGCGAGCCCTCACATAATTACATCATTTAAAAGACCCTGTTTTTGATGCAGAGATAAAAAATCATTCCAGTTCATCGAAAACGAGCTATTATTACTGACAAGAGATTCATTTCTTAATAGATAGGCTGCTTTTGTTCCCATCAGAGAGAGAGCCGAAAATAATAAACGGCTGTCAGTGATCAGCATATCGTCCTTCCTGCCTCTGCATCGACCTTCAATCCACCTTACCGGCCATGAGAGACCAAAGACATTTCTTCTGCATTTGACTGAAATGTTTACATGAAAAGGCATATCTGCAAGAAAAAAAATATCCGCTGGTAAATTACTGCTTATATATAATTCTATGTGATGGCCGACATTGGCCATTTGTCTGAAAAAACTGATCAAACTTTTGTAAGGCAAAGCTAATTCTGATTTTATACCTTCGAGAAAACAGATTACCCGAAGGCTTTTACCCCATTTGCTCAAATAGTAAGTTCTGTTTCTTTCTGCTACTTTTTGCCTGTAAGACTGTTTTACTCTGTTTAAGGACGAACTTCTTATATGATCGACATATGCATCCGGCACAAGCACACACCTGTAACCCAGTTTTTGCACTTTACGGCAAAGGTCCGTATCTTCCCAGAGGAAAGGAGAATATGCCTCGTCAAACCCTTCGACCTCTTCCAGCAAGAATCTTTTTCCAAAGATGCAATAACCTGAAAGTGTTCCCATTTCAATATACGGAAAGCTGCCTCCGGATGAAAATCTTTTATATCCCCTTGTTCCTTCCGGATTTATAAGCCCTATGTCGGGTTCTGTTTCCAGAACTCTTATCATTTCAGTCAGCCATCCTTTATGGACGATGGTATCGTTATTGAGGATACATACTAATTTCCCCTTTCCAGATTCAAGTCCCTGATTTACCGCTCGTGAGAAACCCAGATTTTCCGAATTTTTGATTATAGTAAATTTATGCGGGGTATCTTTTGAAGCTTCCGTTATTCTCTTGCGTGTCTCTATGTCTGAATTATTGTCAACGACAATGATATGAAGCGCTGGTTTAACGAACTGATTAATGCTTTTAAGACATTGATAAGTCAGCTCAGGCTGATTGTAAACCGGAATGATGATATCGACCAGTTGGCTTAGTAATGTCATAAAGGCTGGTTTTCCTTTCTCCGGGCCGGCTCTGATTCCGACCATCCACAAATTTTCGGGCCGTGCGGCTAATCAAGTCAGCGCTGCTTTGATATCAGGATGTTTTTGACGCGGAAACGAAAAGGACGCAAAGTCGTTCAGATCGACCAAAGTTATGATCAACCTCTCCAAGCAGCTGAGGCAAACAATTGCCCCGAAAGCGCTCTCTTAAAATTAAAAGCTCTACTAATATCAGCCATCACTGATACTTCTGATCTCCAGATCATGAAGTATATAATCTCCGGATGTAAGGCCCGGGTATAATTTTAAATTTCCATTTAAATTAATGTTAGCCAATCCGATATAAACCTGGTTCCGTCCTTTTTTTAACGCAGCCATTCTTGACATACTGCTTTCAAATCCTTTGTTTTTCTTATTCTGAAAGGAAATTTGAAGAAATGCATCTTTAGAGCTGCTTATATCAATTCGGACTACCGAGCGAAGACTTGCTGGAACCTGCATTGACGGAAGTTCAAAATGAGGTCTTGAGCCGGTACAGTGAAGAAAAAATCCATCAGGAGAGGTGGAAACGCTGATACGTCTTAAGTGCTTGAATCTGCTTGCATCAAAGGCAGGCGTAATATGAATGAGGGTTTTATGCGACCTGTCAAACAATTCACGCCAGGTTGGTGAAGGAAACTCCTGCTCCAGCCGCATATATCCCAGAAACCTTTCCAACAGTTCTTCCACTACTATATCGGGCTGTTCTGTCTCAACAACCTGTTTCATCAAATCAAAGTCCGGATAGTTGAGCCAGATGTAAACGCTTTTATGAAAATGTTCTGAAAGAAATGGATACAAGGCTCCTGTAAATGAATCATGAAATACAACCATCTTCCCCTTAGCCTTCGGACATTCCATGGCAAAAGGCCCTAAATCCTTTCTTTCCAGGATCCATGATCGATCAAGATAAGAGGGCAGCTTTATTTTTTGGGCACATCTGGTAAATTTCGGCTTAAAAATAATTCGTTCTTCATGCATCTCGTTGTTAAGTCCAGCGATTACTGTCAAATCCCCTCCTTTTCCCTTTTTTGAGAGAATTTCAAAATCAGACAGATCTTTTGGCTTGGAATTTTTTCTGCCAAGCATCCTGTTTATTTCTTCCAGTATTTTCCGATAAGCAAAATACGCGCCCGCGTCGTTCCAGTGTGTATCCGTACAGTGGTAAAGACGATATTTATTTTTCGCTTTCAGCAGAGTTTTCCTCAAATCGAGTATTTTGATATCCGAATTTTTTTTGAGATAATTAACAAGCTGATCAAGACGGGTGCCCTCCCCATGATGAAATTCTTTTGGAATAAATTCGGGATAGATGCTGTGTTTATTGGGAGAAACAATAAAAAGATACGCTATTCCCTGTTTGGCAAGCCAGCTTTGTTTTTCCTCAAGAATGATTCTGCACCGCTCCAGTTCAATCGGCGTAAATGGCTGCAGCGAGCAGTAATCCAGCATTGCACCATCTCCTGCGTAATAGAGCCATCCATTATTCCCAAGCACAACATCTTTTTGAGGTGAAGTCTTCAGTATCTTTAATTTTAACAAGCTGTAATAATTGATAAAAATATTACGAAAATAGAAATGATCATTAAAGAAAGCTTCGAATTCTTTGGGAAATTGTATAATATTTCTTATATTCCAGTCCACAGAAGGCAGGGACGCAAGTTTTCGATTTTCATTTAAAACTTCAGCCCGCTTGTCCGGCAATATTTTTACCAAAGAGGGGGCAAAAAGGATTACAATAAATAGAAAGCTCAAAAATATATCGGTTTTTAAACGGCTGCCTGTCATTGGTAAATCTTTCACCCTACCCGAATTTTTGATCTGTTTTCATGGTGCCCAACAGACGTTCAACAATCTCTTCAACCACGATATCGGGGTGTTCGATCTCAATAACCTGATTTAAAAGATCAGGATCCGGACTGGTTTTCCATATATAGACACTTCTTTGAAAGTGCTCGGCAAGAAACGGCACCAGAGCAACTGTAAATGAATCATGGAATATTACGGCCTTTCCCCTTGCCTGCAAACACTCCATAGCAAAAGGTTTTAAATTCCATTTTCTATTCAAATATGATGGGAGCTCAATTTTCTTTGCACACCTGGAAAATCCAGGATAAAGTCTGATCCGGTCTTCTTGCATAACCTCTTTGAGACCAATAAAGTTTGCCAGATCTCCTCCCTTTCCGATGACTGATCTGACCTGGAAATCAGATATTTTTTTCGGTATCAGTTTATATCCGTCAAGTATTTTATCTGTTGATTCAATTATTTTCCGGTAGGCAAAATAGGCCCCAATGTCATTCCAGTGTGTATCGGTTAAATGAAAAACACGATATTTATTTTTAGCGGTCAGCAACCTTTTTCTCAGGTCGAGTATTTCAACATCAGAATATTTTTTCATGTACTCAACCAGTTGATCCAGTCGGGTCTCTCCTTTTAAATGCTTAATTTCATCAGGAAGGAATTCCGGATAAATGCTTAGTTTATTAGGCGCGACAACAAAAAGATAAGCAATGCCTTTTTTAGTGAGCCAATTTTGTTTTGCCTCAATATTTAATCTTAGCTGTTCCAGTTCAAAGGACGAAAATTTCTGCAAAGAGCAGTAATCTAAAACCGCTCCGCAGCCTTTAAAATACATCCAGCCATTTTTCCCCAAAAGAACACTCTTTGAGGGTGAAATCGCCATTGTTTTAACTTTTAACAAGTTATAATAATGAATGAGATCGTTTCTAAAACTGAAATGATCGTTAAAAAAACTTTCAAATCTGCGGGGAAATTCATTAATAGCATTTATGCTCAAAGATATTGCGGGCTTTAAAGAAAGCCTCCGGTTTTCATTTAACATCTTAACCCGCCGTGCAGGAACAACTTTTACCAAAGAAGGAAGAAAGAGGGTAAAGATAAATAGAAAAATAAACGAAATATTTGAAATTAAACGAATCTTTTCCATGAAACAGATTATTAAAACCGAAAATAGATAAAGGGATTATAGGTACCTGCTGCGACAAGCATAATCGATAAGAAAAATATCCCAAGAAGAAGAAAAACTCCTATCACTTCTGCACCGGCTTCAGAAAATTGAAGTATGCTGCTTTGTTTACTGTATTTAAGAAAAGAAACCTTATCGTAAATAACTGCTGCCAGCTTTTTGAGCGGCATTGAACCGATAATTCCAAATATGAAAACCAGTTGTTTATCTTGTGTAAAATAGATAGAAAGGTATTGTGAAGCCTCTCTTCCCGGTGCAAATCCAGCCATGGTCTTAATATAATGCAAAGCCTGGGAGAAATCTTCTATCCTGAAAAAAATCCATGCCGTCATTACCACCAGCAGCGCATAAACATGCCTGAGCGGCAGCCACAACCGTTTTAGAAAGCTTTCAAGTCCAATTCGTTCAATTACGAGAAAAAAACCGTGAATCATTCCCCAAATGACAAAATTCCAACTGGCTCCATGCCATAAGCCGCAGAGCAAAAATACAATCCATAAATTGAAATAGGTTCTCAGCAGTGGAACATGACTCCCTCCCAAAGGAACATATAAATAATCGCGAAACCAGGTGGAAAGAGAGATATGCCAGCGTCTCCAGAATTCCCGTATTGACCTGGATATATAAGGATAATTGAAATTTTCAAGAAATGTAAATCCAAACATTTTGCCTAATCCTATAGCCATATCTGAATAACCTGAAAAATCAAAATAGATCTGCAAAGTATAACTGGCCGCACCCAGCCATGAGAGTAAAAAGGTCAATTCACCAGCCGGGATCGACATTATCTGATCGGTGAGTTCTCCCATCTGATTGGCGATCAGCATCTTTTTCCCCATGCCGATGATAAACCGTTTGACTCCATAGGCAAAATTGTCTATTCGAATTGAACGATTTTTTATTTCCTTTGCGATATCATAGTATCGAACAATCGGGCCGGCGATGAGCTGGGGAAAAAGAGAAATGTACAAGGCAATGTTGATGAATTTTTTCTGGACGGCAACTTTCTTTCTGTAAACATCTATGACGTAAGATAAGGCTTGAAATGTAAAAAAAGAAATACCGATCGGCAAATGAACCTGTTCAACAGAAATAACCTGAATATTAAGAATTTGCAGGAAAATATTTATATTTTCAACAAAAAAATTAGCATATTTAAACCATGCTAAAATTAATAAATTTGCGCCGACCGCAAGAAATAAAAATACTTTTCTTTTCAGTCCATCTCCGGAGCGTTCAATACGGATTGCCAGAACATAGTTTAAAATAATTGAAGCAAACATTATTGCAACATAGAATGTTTCGCCCCAGGCATAGAAAAAGAGACTTGCAATCATCAAAAACAGGTTTTTGAATTTCTTTGGAGATAGAAAATATACTAAAAGAACAAATGGTAAAAACAAAAATAAAAATACTGTTGTTGTGAATAGCATCGGTAATAATCTTCGAATTTAAGGATTTTGTCCGGTTCCCATGAAAAGAGCATGGAAACCGTATGGTATGCATTCCCATGCAAAAAGCGTTTGAACGAGAAAAAAGCTCAGGGAAGTGATGGGAAAGTACCCCTCAATCCCTGTTTTTCAACGGGGAAGCATACAGGAATGTCCGAACTTATTGAGAAGTTACAAAAACTGACGAAACATAAGTCATTTTATACAAATTATACAAGATTTTAATTTGGTATCGGAATTGGA
>CAZRLQ010000035.1:0-13215 GCA_964600725.1 uncultured Desulfobacterales bacterium | reverse complement strand
ACCGCATGACACAGTTGTGCGCCATGACTATATGCTGTCCCCATTTTTTTATATGTTATTAAAAGCAAGGTGCGGGTAATATTAATGTTTTCACTATTTGTTCCGATAAGCTATACAATAATTTTCGGTAGGATTGATAGAGCGTTCATTATCAGGGAAATTAGGATGCGCAGGGCATGATTTGTCGGAAAAGTGCCAAGCGTTTCTTGACAATGAATGTGCTGTCATGGTAGTAAATTATTAAAAGCAAAAAATAGACCACGGGCAAGAAAGGCAAAAACAGTGGTAGCGGTTGGGAAAGGGGGTGATCGCCAAGGAATTGGGATGCCTTTTGAGTATCTTGTTTATGGATAAAAATCGCAATAAATTAACAAATTGGGAGGAATTAAATGAAAAAATTAGCTCTTTTAATGATTATTGGGACAATGATGTTTGCTTTTTCCGGCGTGCAGAAGGCTAATGCCGTTGCCGTTGGTGAACCTGGCGAAGCCTTGCTTGTCCCATACGTGCTTTACTCGAGTACTGATTCGATAAACACCCTTATCGGCATAACAGTGCCCGGGATGCTCGGCGCCGATTCAAGCCCGATTTTGGCAGCGGCAACCGCAGGCGGCCTGCCTTTCGCCACGGCTGCCGGGACATCAGCTCCTGGTGGTGTGGCGGCCGCAGGTCTAAATGCTTTCGGCGCGGCAGCTCCTGCCCCGTCTATCCACTGGTTCTTCTTCGATGATACAAGCACGCATATCCTGGACAACACCATTCCAGCAACGGCGGACGACTTTGTTCCTTTTGATTGGGGTGCAGTCGTTGTAGGCGCAGGTGCACAGGCCCTTTGCGACAATGTAACCGGATACCTTGTGTTCTCCGATGTGGCTGCTACAACTGGCGTGGCTGCAGGGTTTGCCATGTTCGGTGATGCGGCCATGGTGCAAGGCAACTGGCAGTCTGCGGCCTACATCCCTGTCATACCCATGGCTGACGGCGCCGATGGGGCTGCACTGGCCGCCGGAGCTGACGAAGTAATTTACGCTGCCGGAGTTCCCGCCAATGTAAGTCCTCTTTCTGCAGGCATTCCAATGGATGATGACAGCGGTGCTGCCGGTGACATTGCCGGGCAGCATATGGATATGCGGTACTTCCTGGATCCAGCGCTCAATGGCGGTACTAAGCTGGTTGTATGGTTCGACCGCAATTGCCCCGGTGGTGTTGCGTGTTGTGACCGCACGGCCCTTCCCATTGAGGTTTACGCGACTGATGAGACCCACGGTTCCGCGGTTATCGATCTCAGCAAGGAGCTGAACGTGGTTAACGCCTCGACTCTGCCGTGGACCTCTCACACCGAAACAGACATGAATGGCGGGCCTCTCACTGACCAGGGATTCGTATGGTTCACCATACCAGAACTCCCTGCAGCATGTGGGAATGACGATACTACTACCGCAGGCCCGGCAGGCCCGGACTCCGCGGCCGTGGCCTTCAGCCTCATGTTTTTTGGAACCTCGACAAATGCCCTTCAGGTGCAGACAGCCCTTGCCCACGAGAGGGGTCTCTGGTAATCTGAATAAACATCGCAATGATGTTATGGGCGGCGCGGCAATAACAGCGCCGCCTTTTTTCTGCCTTTCTGAATTCTTTTTCCCCTGGATTACTGAAAAAATGACTGCGGGAAGAGGAACCGGATTTGATTTTAATAAATATGGAGGCAAGTCTTATGACCGTGCTTAAAAAAAAACGGCCTTCCTGACGTTTTTTACCATCCTGGGAACAATGCAAATGCTTGCGGGATGCTCCACTCTTTTTCAGGCAGGTCCCACTCGGGACGCATCCGGCAAAAAACCATTCTATCAAAGGATTAGCGGATTTGATGCAGGCGGATTAAATTGCCTTGTCGATGACTTGGATGGCAATGGTCTGCCTGATTTAATTTTCACGAGCCATGGGCCAAGTTTTACACAGCCCTTTTATCAGGATAGTCCCAGGAAATGGCGAAAGGGGCCAAAGATAATGGAAGTAGGTTTTCATCCAAATGGGATAATCGGGCTGCCGGGTCCTTCAAAAACGTTTATCTCCGTATCTGAAGGTGTAAATCAGCTTATTTGCATGAGGCCTGACCAGAAAACGGGGCTTCGAGTGGAGGGAAGTGTGGGTATTGCGCAACCCAGATTCACCACCCAGTTCAAATGGCCCGGATGGGGCCTTTCTCTGGCCGTATCGCCCTTTTCGGGACAAATTGTCTCTATCTTAAAAAATTTTGACCCGGAGACCTGCAAGGGCGGCGGATTTTATTATTTAGTCCCGAAAGAGCCGGGCGTTCATGACATTCCAGGCAGAATTGAGGCCGCGGACATAGACAGCGACGGAATTGCCGAACTTTTGTTCACCACCAGAAGAACAGACGAATTGTGGCAGATTAAATATCCGGGTGTGGGTGAAAAGCCACTGCTTGAGCGCTTGTGGAAATTTCCAGGCGGCAGGGCTGAATGGATAATTCCCTTTGATTTCGATCTGGATGGCGATTTGGATCTTATCGTTCCCCAGGCAGTTACTTCTGAATTGACCATACTTGAAAATGACGGGCAGGGGACTTTTAAGCCCAACTACAATATAAGTTTCCCCGTCCCTCCAGGACCAAGCTATACTGAAATAAAACGGGATGAGAATGGAGACGTGATAATCGCGGCAGGTGCATACCATTTCATGGTATTGATGCGAATCAGTGGAGGAAACTGGAAGGATATTGAGACATTGCGGCTCCCCGTGGCCGTCTGGCCTTCATATATCAATCTTGGAGACATTGACAGGGACGGGTCCCTAGACCTGGTTGCCACAATGAAAGGAAGCGGCACAGCGCCATTGATCGTATATGGTCCATTATGGCGCAACTTTGAAAAATTGGTGCGACAGGGAAACAGTTTTTAGAATACAAAAGGATAAATTTTATGCGACTCGATCTTATTTCAACAACAATACTTTCTCTTGTTATTATCTTTCCGGCATCTTATGCCTTCAGCCAACCAGACAGCGGAGCCGCCCCTCCAGCTGCCACGGCCGGACAGGATCAGGATCACGCCTCCCAAAAAAGGCAGCGGCCCAAAAGAGTTGTCATGGCCGTGGTGGGCGATCATGAAATCACCGTGGAAGAATTCATGCGCTTTATATCAAGAGACGCCAGACAGGTGCCTGAAGCCACTCATCCCGAGGGCAAGGCCAGACTCCTGAAGCAACTGATAATAGAGCATATGTTTATCCTGCAGATGCGCAAAGAGGGGTATCTGCCCGCTGATCCCAAGATCAGCGTTTCGGAAAAAGATATTTTTCTGGCATCGCAAAAATTCGCGGCCGTCCACTTTCCGGCCCCTCCAATCCCTGATGAAAAGGCCATTTATGAGTATTATCAAAAGCACAAAGAAGAATATGGCATCCCGGAAATGGCAAGGGTCAGCCAGATACTATTGCATGTCCCTGAGGATGCCAATACCACAGTGAAAGAATCTATACGTAAAAAGGCCGGGAATATCCTTATGCGTATTGAAGGGGGCGGGAATTTTGCCGAACTGGCGCATGAATATACAGATAATCCCATCGCCAAAGTGGCGGGAGGCGATCTTGGATATCTGCCGCTTCACGCAGACAAGTGGCTGGAAAATGCCCTGGAGGGAATAACCGTTGGAAATCATACGGGCGTCCTGGAGTCGCCCTCGGGTTATGAAATATTGAAGGTGACGGACATAAGAAAAGCAATTATAACCCCCTATTCAAATATCAGAAACAAAATCGTGCAACAGATGCGGAAAGAGACCCAGGAGAAACTCAGAGATGAATACGCAAGGGAATTGGCCAAGACCATCCCTGTCAAAATAGTCATGGAGGGACTAGAAAATGCCATGCCATAACCTGCCAGTCAAAAAGAGGATATTGTCGGCGGCATTGATTCTTATGTTTTTGTTTTTCGCCCTGACTGGTTGTGTTCATTTCCTGCCGCACCATGGCATGTCCTCCCAGGAAATGTTGCTAAAAAGGGCCATGGAATACTGGAACGCCCGTTCATTGAACGATCTTGCCACAGCATATAAGATGGAATCGGCGGCACTTCCGGGTGGATGGCTCAGGCCGTTTGACATGGCAGCCTTTGGTGCCGGATTAAAACTGCTCAAGGTAGAGGTGACGGATGCCGTCGTCGAAGGAAAAAAAGGCGTAGTGACAGTAAAAGCTGATGTGCAAGTTCTTTCGATGCGCGGCCCGGGCATATTCCACGGCTCCACAACAAAGGATCAATGGATCATGATAGATGGCGAATGGTATCACAAAACTTATAAACCTGTATCCTTAGGCAGACAGAAACGATAAAACGGCCGGAAAAAAGACAGCAGGCAGGGGGTTGTAAGATCTTTAATGTATTTTATGGTCAGATGGAGGTCTCTGCTTTTAGATCTAACAAAACGTGAATTAGAACAACGATACATAGGATCTGTGGGCGGGATCGCATGGGCGTTATTCCGGCCGGCGCTTATAGCCCTGTCATATTATTTTGTATTTGATCTCGTATTCAAGGTCAGACTGCATGCCGGAGCAGGCACATCTCATTTCGGACTTTATCTGCTTGCGGGCATTTTGCCCTGGATGGCTCTAAATGAGGGGATCATAACAGGAACTTCCAGCCTTATCGACGCTGGATATATACTGAAAAAAACCTTCCTGCCATTTGAGCTGTTCCCGGCAAGGTCAATACTGGTGAGCGCCCTTCCATACATACCCATCATTTTCCTTTTTCAGGCCTTGCTTATGATAAGCACACACAGGCTGGATATAAGCCCTGTCATATTAGCGACATGGATTATCATACAGCTTGCCCTGACCTATTATGCCGCTATATTATTGGCGATATTGGCCGCCGCATTCAGAGATGTAATACAGTTTGTCGCTCTGGTTACCAATATCTGGATATTTTTTTCTCCGGTCTTCTACTCGTTAGACAGCGTGCCACATTCCCTGCGGCCTTTTTTGTGGTTAAATCCGGGCACCCCCATAATACTCGGCTATCAGGCAATAATACTAAAAGGAGTTATTCCCGGCATAAAAACCATCTCCTTTACATTTGGATGGCTGATATTATTATTCTGTTTTTCCAGTCTGGTGAAAAAACGTTGCGGAGAGCAGCTTGTTGACTGGCTATGAAAATACTTACCGTTCAATCTTTGAGCAAGTACTACCGTCAATATCCATCTCCCAGGGCAAAACTTAAGGAAGCCCTTTTGGGTGTCAAATGCCACGAAGAGTACTGGGCGTTAAGGGATGTATCGTTTGATCTCAAAAAGGGAGAAAGTCTCGGCATTATCGGAGATAACGGAGCAGGCAAAAGTACCCTGCTCAAGCTGGTGGCCGGGACTCTGCGCCCCTCTACAGGAAAGGTCGTCTGTTCCGGCAGGCTGACGGCCATACTGGAATTGGGAGCGGGGTTCCATCCTGATTTCAGCGGCAGAGAAAATACCTATTTTGCCGCATCCCTTATGGGTATTTCCAAAAAAGAGATGGATGAATATTTTGACGAAATTGTATCCTTTGCTGAACTGGAAGATTTCATTGACAGGCCGGTCAAGACATATTCGTCGGGGATGTTTGTGCGCCTGGCCTTTTCTCTGGTGACATCTGTCAAGCCGGATGTTCTGGTGGTGGATGAAGCATTATCGGTCGGCGATCAGCACTTTCAGAAAAAGTGCATAGACAGGCTGACGGGCTTCAGAAAGCTGGGCTGCACCATATTATTCTGTTCTCACAGTATGTATCACATAAGGCGGCTCTGCAATAACGCGATATGGCTGCATAAAGGCAAGCCCATGGCATTGGGCGCAACCGAGGCGGTGGTTGGCGCCTATGAAAATCATATGCGCAGCATGGAAAACAACTCGGCAAATAGCGGACATGACAATATGAATGCAGAAAAAAAGATGCCTGAAATAGCAGGGGGCGAAAATTTGGCCGGGCTTGAAAGCCTGTCTCTTCAAGGTATTAGCAATGATGATGGACATCTACTTATAGAAAAAGATTTGACGGTATACGCTACGGCATGGACCAGGGACAGTTCTGTTGAAGTTAATTTCGGCATACTGATTGAGCGTGGTGACGGGGTGTGGTTAAATGCCCTTGGTACGCATTTAGATGGCGTAAAACCCAGACGTCTTGATGAAAACAGATGGGGGATGACATTATGTTTCAAAAATGTGCCAATTTTAGCGGGCGAATATTTTGTAAGCGTATACTTGTTTGATGCATCCGGGCTCCTGGTTTATGAAGAATGGCTCAAACACACAAAATTTACGGTCATTTCTCCCAAAGAAAAAATTGGTCTTGTAGAATTGCCCCACGAATGGTTATAGTTCCTCAGTCTGCTCCCGTGATGAGGCTGTTTCAAAATATGGTCAGATTGACACAGCCAGTGCGCCTGGCATGGCAATCTGCCTTCCGACGCCTGTTAGTCAGACCGCCAGCCCTTCCCAAGGAATATTCGCAGGCAGACTTTTACTGGTTCATGCGCTCAGAGATTTTTCATTATTCCTCGCGTTATGCACTCAGGCGTGTCGTGATACACGAAGCAGAGAGATTGTATGCCGAGACCAGAAAAGGGGGGGCGGTACTCGCGTTCATTCACTATGGAAGTTTTTTTCTGTCTGGCGGAGCAATAGTCCATCAACTAGGATTGCCTTACACGGCGATGGTATCACGCCGCAATTTGATACCTGAAATGATGCCGCCAGAAGACATTCCATACTGGCATATGGTCCATGGGAAAGCCGCTCGCCTGTATCGCACATCATTACTTTTTACGGATGAATTTCCAATAAAAGCAATAAGATGGCTTAAGCAAGGTCATCTGCTGGGCATGGCCCTTGATGTGAGAGAATATGGGCAGAGGCACAAGGAGTCCCTCTTTGAGTTCATGGGTGAAAAGATCTACATGCAATATGGACCTGCCAGAGTTGCACGAAGTGCAGATGTCCCGCTGATACCAATGTCTATACGTTATAATCAACCGGCACAACTTCACCATCTGCGTTTTGGCCCCCCTGTACGGGTTGACAAAGACCCCAGGCAGGCCACACAGACATTGCTGGATTTTTTCAGTGATGATTCCCTGGAGGAGCCGGCACAGTTATTTCACGATATTATCAAAAGTTTTCGGGAACCATGCAGGAGTTCAATAATCGTATAAATGGAATGACAGGTTGGAAGGGCGAACTCTATCCGGCTCATATGATAAGCAGCTTCTCCGGTACTGAATAAGGGCCACTCCCGACCAGAGATAGAGATGTTGACATAACCATGGCTTATAGAAATATCCCGCCCATAGACATTATAGTGCCCATTTACAATGCCTATGATCAGGTCAAGGTATGCGTGGCCAGCCTTCTTATACACTCGCCCGGCAACAGCAACATAATTTTAATAAATGACAAAAGCACAGATCCCCGGATCAGAGAATATTTAAATAAAGTCGGGAAGCTGGATGATGCCAGAGTGAACATTTTATTTAATGACAAAAATTTAGGCTTTGTTTCCACCGTAAATAAAGGGATGGCTTTCTCTGACAACGACGTGATCATCTTGAATAGTGATACGGTGGTTACCCGGGGATGGGTGCAAAAAATGGTTGAATGTGCCGCCGCAAATCCATTGTGCGCTACAGTAACTCCATTAACCAACAACGGGACAATCTGCTCAGTTCCCGACTTTTGCGCAAACAATTTTATCCCGCGTCCTTTTTCCATGTCCGGTTTTGCGAATTTTATAGAAGAAGTCAGCCTGCGCCAATATCCTGAACTGCCAACAGGCGTTGGATTTTGCATGTTGATAAGAAGAAAGGCCATTAAGGAAATCGGCTTATTCGATGCGAAGGCCTTTCCCAGAGGGTATGGCGAAGAAAACGACTTTTGTTGCAAGGCAACTGAACGGGGATATGTGAATATTCTGGATGATGCTACATATATCTATCATTATGGATCCTGCTCATTTTTAGGGGAAAAAGAGGCATTGTATGAAAAAAATTCTGAAATTTTAGCCAAACGGCACCCCTGGTATTTCCCTGCTGTTCATGAATTCATTCAAAAAAATCCGTTAATGGATATACACGATAACATCCGTTTCAGAATGAAAACATGGAATGAAAAGGCGGCATTCAGGCCCCTGTTCATTCTTCATAATAGAATTGACAACCAAAGTCTTCAGCCACACGGAGGCGCTGAACTCCATATAAAAATGTTGGTCCGCGAATGTGTTAAGCGCGGCGCTATGCCTTACACTCTGGTTGCCGTGAAGGACTATCTTCTTTTAACGGAGTTTGGTAAGGATAATATCCTGCATTATAAATTTAAGCTGGATGATAAGCTCGGCAAATACTGTTTTGAACACAAAAATTATAAACAAATTTTACAGAAAATAATCACTACCTTTAAAATAGACTTT
The DNA here is from genome assembly GCA_964600725.1 of uncultured Desulfobacterales bacterium. Classification (GTDB taxonomy): domain Bacteria; phylum Desulfobacterota; class Desulfobacteria; order Desulfobacterales; family CAZRLQ01; genus CAZRLQ01. The sequence continues at coordinate 4,758 of CAZRLQ010000035.1, read as the reverse complement.
GCTCATATCCACCATCTGCTTTTTCATCCTCTATCCACCATACGCTACCTTCACGAAACCAATATTCCTGTGGCGTTGACCGTGCATGATTTTTTTCTCGTTTGCCCGAGCATTAACTTGTTAAATCATAAATGGGAATTATGTGACGGATCAAAGGATGAAAAAGAATGTTCAGCTTGCGCGAAACAGTTATTCGGGGAAGATGTTTTTTTTGTTAAAAAATGGAGAAAGGAGGTTGAAGAGCAACTAAAATTTATAGAATTTCTATTTTTTCCTAGCAGCAGTTGCAAAAGTCAATTCTTAAAATATTTTCCCAAAATTAACAGAAAAAAAATATACATAATACCGCATGCCTTACCACAAATATTTGCAGCGGAAAAGCCCGTGTGCCTCCCTCCTCAAAGCGGGTCCAAAAAATTCAGCATCTTATTTTTAGGTGGAATGGCACCTATTAAGGGAAGCAGAATCCTGGCGGATTTCTTGCGGAGGGATTTGTTGCGTGACAGCGAAGAGGTGTTTATCTTGGGACGCCTTGGAGACCCTGTCCTTGAACAATATTTAAACAAAAGGCGGGTCACATCTCTTGGAGAATATTCACCTGATGATATTTTTGATCATATTGAGAAAATAAAGCCGGATATAATATGTTTGATCTCAATATGTCATGAAACATTCGCATTTACATTATCAGAAGCCTGGCATCTTGGAATACCGGTTTTGGTGTCGCCTTTAGGTGCACTAGCTGAAAGGATGATGAGTGCTGAAGCTGGTTGGATACTAGAGGAATTAAGCGCCGATGGCCTTCGCAAAGCCATTGACAAGATTCGTGATGACAAAAAACAATATCATATTGCAGCAGCTAAGGCCAAACAGGTAAAACTTACGACCCCGGAAGAAATGCTTAACGCCTATTTTGATTTGTATAATCTCATGAATGGAAATTCTAAGCGGCATAAGATATTTGAGACATCTTTCTCAAACAAAGAACTTCTTTCCGCAATCAAAAAGGGAAATTATTATGAAACACCAATAAATAATCTTCAAACAAAATGGCTGTGTAATGCCGCCACCTTGACATATAGAATCTTGGGGCCAAAACTTGCAGACAGGATCAGAAGAAACCCCATTTTGATTCGGACAATAAAAAGTATATTTAATGGTCTTGCAAAAAGTCATCGCTGACTTTTTAAGTTTTGATAAAAAGGTATGCACGATGCAATACTACGACTATGAAGTAAGGCCTGGTACTGATACGTCAGCCGCCAAATTGCTGAACTTGGTCCCTGACGGTTCAAATGTTTTAGATATTGGCTGCGCCACGGGATATATGTGTAGTGCCCTGAAAGAGCATAAAAATTGTAAAATAACAGGAATAGAGATAGATGCCAATATGGCCTCGGTTGCAAAAAAGAGATGTAATGATGTTATTGAAGGTGATATCCAATCTATGGATATAAAAAAAGAGTTAGGAGAAGAAGCCATATTTGATGTAGTGCTTATGGCCGACGTCCTGGAACACCTTGCAGATCCAGGATCTGTTTTACAAAAAATCAGGCCTTTTTTAAAAGAAAAAGGTCTTCTGCTGGTATCAGTCCCCAATATTGCGCATTCGGCAATAATTTTTGAACTATTACAAGGAAAATTTCCATATCGTAAAGAAGGCTTGCTAGACTACACTCATTTGCGTTTTTTTACCAAAGAAAGCCTCATAAACATGCTTGAAAGCAAAGGATTTTGGGTAACCTCGATAGAACGTACAATAATTCCTGCTGAAAATACGGAATTCCGCTGTGATATTTCCCTCTTCCCCAGAGAAACAGTTCAATTTATAAAAAATTTGCCGGATTCAGATACATATCAATTTATTACTAGAGCTGTCAAAGACAGAAAATATTATAAAGAAGAAAAACTTAGGATTTTAGAAAAAGAAAATAAAGAATTAAATAAAGAATTGAAAGAACTGAAAGAAAAAATACAATGTCATAACCTTACACAACAAAAATTAGATGAGGCCAAAAACGAACTTAAGCATATAGGCGAAAAAAATGAAAAATTAATTACACAACTATTGGATTTAGAAATAAAAAATACCGAAATCAAACATATCAAAGAAAAATTGGCATCACAACTCAAGGAATATCAAAATAATCTCGAAATAATGCTGAATTCAAAAAGCTGGAAAATTACTGCTCCATTACGTCGGCTGCGGCGCATATTCTGAAATTATATAATGTACCCCAGAGTGTAACTTAATTTTCCTGATTTTTTGTCTTGACAATGGGGTACATTTTATTTTGAGATTGAATACCCCCCCAAATTGCATTGAACCGTTCAGCCGTTTTTGTGCATATTCCTGAAGCGATAAAGATCGGAATCCAGGGGCATTTATCGAACTGGATAAGCATAAAATGCGATGCCTTCGTAATACCATTCATTTTCCGGATAAGTGGCGATGACATACTCTTTTTCCTCTTCGTTTATGGTATAAAAATGGGCCTGGTTAACGTCGGACCAGAAACGATGGACTGCTTTCGCGTCTGTCGGCTGATTTCCATCAGCAAAAGCATAAAATGCGATGCCTTCGTAATACCATTCATTTTCCGGATAAGTGGCGATGACATACTCTTTTTCCTCTTCGTTTATGGTATAAAAATGGGCCTGGTTAACGTCGGACCAGAAACGATGGACGGGCGAAGCATTTCCCGGTTGCTCACCTTCCTTATAAGCAAACCAGGCGATGCCTTCGTAATGCCACATATGCTCCGGATATGTAATAATAACATACTCTTTTTCGTCTTCACTGATCGTAAAGAAGTGCGATCGGTTTGCGTCTGACCAGAAACGGTACACAGCGGATTGGTCTGCAACGCCATAGTGTAAAATAGCACCTCCATCTCCGACGGCGTACACATCGTTCGGAGAACTGCCCCAGATATCGAAAAGAGTGGTAGTGGCGAAATCAGGAGTAGCCATGGGTGCCCAGGAATTTCCGTCATAGTGCAAAATGGTGCCGGAATTTCCTACTGCAAAAACATGGCAGGGATCACTGCCCCATATACCGTGAAGCCATTCTGAAGTTCCGCTTTCCATTAAAGTCCAATCGGTTCCATTGAAATGTAAAATGACGCCGTCATTTCCCACTGCATAAACATTATCGGATGCACTGCCCCATACGGACCGCAAATAATGGGAGGAGGTCATTTGCGACCATTCCCGGCCATTGAACCGCCAAATCCCATCTCCTCCTACTGCGAACACGTTATCCCGTCCGCTGCCCCACAGATCTTTTACCCAGGAAAGTGGGCTATCCATCTTGCTCCAGATATTTCCATCAAAAAGAAGAACTCCGGCAGGGTGTGCGTTCTTTGCAGCGAGAACGAAATCCGAACCGTCTCCCCACACGGCGTCAATTGGACAACAACCCAAAGGAGAATCCATTACTTGCCAGGTATCGCCGTCGTAATGCCAAATCCGTGAAGAAGCAAAGCTACCGTGGTATTTGCCACCCACTGCAAAGATATCATTAGAACCGGATCCCCAGATGTCTTCAATCCGACCATTGATCGGGTCGTTAAAGGCTGTATTCCAATAGAGATCCCCGTTCTTTTGAAAAATGGCACCGGCCGGCCAACCGGCAGTTACGACCCGGTCACGCCCGCTACCCCATACAGCGTTGAGGCAAACCACGTTAAGGGGCGCATTTGTTCCTTGATGGAGAACGGTCCATGTGGTGCCGTCGTAATGCAGAAAGATTCCCCCATCCCCTACCACAAACAGGTTATTCGGCCCGCTGCCCCACACACCATTGAGCTCGTTTGACGTATCAGGTGAAATGTCCTGGTATTCCTCAAAATTACTTTCAGAACGAATCACAAGGCCTAATCCTCCGACGGCGTAAAAGCCTGATTCATTACCACTCCAACCCGCCAGAAGCCTTCCAGACCCGGACAACCGCTCAGGATTATTCCAGTCTCCGTTTTGGTAGCGAAATACCGTAAAACCGGCAATCCCCACCGCAAAAGCCTGCCATCCGCTCACGTAAACCTGATCAGATCCGGCCGTTCCCCATACAGCGGTTAGGCACAAGTCGCTTGCGCCTCCTGTAGCGGACCAGCTTTGCCCGTCGTAATACACAATAGTTCCATTTCTTCCCACAGCAAAAATATCATTCGGACTGCTACCCCATATACCGTTAAGCCATTCTGAAGTTCCGCTTTCCATTAAAGTCCAATCGGTTCCATTGAAATGTAAAATGACGCCGTCATTTCCCACTGCATAAACATTATCGGATGCACTGCCCCATATGCCTTTTAGTGAGATGGTCGTGCCGCTTGACATGACGGACCAGTTTTGTCCGTCGTAATACACAATAGTTCCATTGTCTCCCACGGCAAAGATATCATTCGGACTGCTGCCCCATATGCCGTACAAGGAATTTGAGGCCGGGCTGTTCAAGAGTACCGGTTGATTTCCGTCGTAATACAGAATGACGCCATCCTGGCCCACTGCATAAACACTGTTCGCATCAACGCCCCAGACAGCATAGAGATCATTTGGGGTGGGTAAGGGATTTTCCAAAGACCACAATACGTTTCCTGTCGCGGTAGCCACAGGAGCCAATCTAACCAGCAAAAAAAACATTAAAATGCCAGTGGTCAATATTTTTTTAAATATTTTCATAATGATACCTCCAAATCAGTACATGTTTAGTCAGCTATAATAATAAAAAAAGCGGGGAACCTCCAGATAAAGTAAAGG
>CAZRLQ010000034.1:0-13254 GCA_964600725.1 uncultured Desulfobacterales bacterium | reverse complement strand
TGACACCTGGGTAAAAAATGACACACCTTTTGCTAATCTTCAGAGGCATATTTAACTTATTAATATTGTGAAGCCAAAGCGCCTAAGAGAAACGGGAAAACGGAAAAGAGGTACAAATTCTCCTGGGCAGCCTTGGGCTATCAATTAGCTCATCAAAAGCATACCACCTAAAACCTTCATAAACTATTTTCAATTAGAGAAGTTATTTCGTCTCCATTCCTAAACTCAGGAAATTAGCGCAACGTAAGAAATGATGAGAAATCACAGCAAATCAAAAATAGATCATCTTGTTAAAAAAGGAGTAATTATACCCAGCCCTGAAAGCGTTGAAATCGGGAGCGAGATTGATACGGACAGAGTTTGCGGCAGCAATGTCACCATTTATTCGGGATGCAAAATATACGGAAGTTCAACCCTTATACTTCAAGGAACGGCATTGGGGTATGAAGGTCCCGTTACGATTGAAAACTGTCAGATTGGACCAGATGTTGAACTTAGAGGCGGTTTTTTCAAAGATGCTGTCTTTCTTGAAAAAGCAAAGATGGGTTTGGGCGCCCATGTAAGAGAGGGAACAATTCTGGAAGAAGAATCAAATGGTGCCCATACGGTTGCTTTGAAGCAGACGATACTCTTTCCGTTTGTAACGCTTGGCAGTCTCATAAATTTTTGTGACTGCCTGATGTCCGGAGGTACCAGTCGAAAAGACCACAGCGAAGTTGGAAGTTCCTATATACATTTTAACTATACACCAAACCAGGACAAAGCTACTCCATCACTTATAGGGGATGTACCTTCCGGTGTTATGTTAAATCAGAAACCGATCTTTTTAGGAGGGCAGGGCGGTCTGGTTGGACCTTCCCGGCTGATGTTCGGCAATATAATAGCTGCCGGGACTATTTTTCGCAAGGATTCTTTAAAGCAGGACCGTCTGCTTTTTGCCGGGCAGCCTAAAAGCGGAAACATTCATTTTACTATTGGAATATACCAGAACATTAAAAGAATAATGCTAAATAATATAATCTACATTGCAAATCTGGCTGCTCTTATGCAATGGTACGTCCATGTCCGCAGTCTCTTTATTTCAAATGATTTTCCAGATGCGCTCTTAGCCGGTCTTAAAGAAAAACTTAATATTGCAATAGATGAAAGAATCAGACAATTAAAAATTTTCTGTGACAAGATGCCTGATTCCGCAGACAAATACAAGGAAATGGCAGAAGAGAGCGCATCGAAGCTTCTTCTGAAGCAGAAAAACGAACTGTTCAGCCGCTGGGTTGAACTGGAGTCATTTTTTATGGATTGCCGTAAAAATGAGGGTGATAACATTTTGAGAAATGTTTTTCTGGAGGCGGTAAATCGGAAGATTAAGACATCAGGCAAGCATTATATCTCTGTAATAAAGGGGCTTGACCCTGAAGATACGAAGACTGGGATCATGTGGCTGCAGGGAATTGTTGACCAGGTGACAGCGGAATCACTTAAAATCATACCTTCATTTGCTTGAAGTTTTGCTTCATAATGAAAGGATTGAATTATGGGGGAGCTGTTCGGCACAGATGGAATACGCGGCATAGCCAATGAGCATCCTATGACTGTTGAAATGGCCGTAAATATCGGAAGAGCGGCAGCATTTCTTTTCAGGAAAAGTAAAAAAAAGTCATCAATAATTATTGGAAAAGATACCCGCATATCAGGGGATATGATTGAACATGCCCTGGTTTCAGGTATATGTTCCATGGGAACGGATGCATATCTTGCCGGAATCATACCGACTCCCGGTGTTGCATTTATTACATCTTCAACGGATTCAACCGCCGGAGTTGTAATATCAGCATCCCACAATCCTTTTTATGACAATGGCATAAAAATTTTTAAAGAAGACGGGCAAAAACTTTCAGATGAAATAGAATCTGAAATTGAACATCTCGTACAAAACGGCGATATTCATACTTTGTGCAAATCAGTTCGTAAACCGGGCACCGTCTATAAAATAGATGATGCCGTAAAACGTTATTCCGACTTTCTTGTCAGTACTTTACCTAAGTCCTGTTCTCTGCAAGGAGTGAAGATCGTTATTGATTGTTCAAATGGGGCGACTTACAAGATCGCACCGGAAATTTTTAAGAAGCTTGGAGCTGATGTAGAGACACTTTTTGACTCTCCTGACGGTGAAAATATTAATGAAAACTGTGGTTCACAGCATCCCGAAGCCTTGAAAAAAAGAGTTGTGGAAACAGGAGCGGATATAGGTCTTGCCTTTGATGGAGATGGTGACAGGCTTATTGCTGTAAATGAAAAAGGAGATATTTTAACCGGAGACCAGATACTGGCAATATGTGCAAAAGATATGAAACTGAGGGGCGCCCTTAAAAACAACACTGTTGTAAGTACAATCATGAGTAATATGGGGCTTGGCACCGCCTTAAAGGAAATGAATATCGACCATGTTAAAACAAAGGTGGGAGACAGGCACGTGCTGGAAAAAATGCTTTCAGCCGGAGCTGTTTTGGGAGGAGAAGAATCGGGGCATATGATCTTTTTGGATTACCATACGACAGGAGACGGTATTCTTGCCGGTTTAAGACTGGTTGAAGCCATGAGCAGTCAGTTGAAACCTCTTTCGGAGCTTGCTGAAATTATTCATCTCTTTCCACAGGTTCTTATAAATGTTGAAGTTACGAAAAAGCCTGACATTAGAGAAGTTCCTGTTATTGTGAACAAGATAGAATCAGTTGAGTCCTGTATGGGAGAAAAGGGGAGGGTGCTTGTCCGCTACTCAGGCACGCAGCCCCTTTGCAGAATAATGGTAGAAGGACCGGATATTGATGAAATACGTAAGCATTGTCAGCAGATAGCGGATATCGTTAACCAGGAGCTTGGGAAATGCCGGCTATAAGCGAAGAAAAACCAATCTTGTGCTATACAAGGCTCAAAGAACGAAACGATTTTTGATCTATATTATCAAGAATTTCTACATCTAATCTGTTTTGGAGTAAAAATTGACAACCATAACAATGCCTTGGGATGAATTCATCCCAAAATGCCTGCCTTAGATTAACAAATCCTGACCCATTCCAGATTTCTTCAAAAGAATCCACTTCCAGAACATTACCCATAGATAAATTGGGCATCTGGCAGCAAGTGGCAATATCCCCTTTGCTGTTGATAAAAATATTTTCAAAGAGCCAGTTGCAATTTCCTTTGCATCTTATTTTCTTATCTTTCGGTTCGATTACCGGCAAGCGTACCGGCAGGTTCTGTTTGACTTTTTCATGATCTATACTATTCCACCATGTTTCAAAATATTTTTCCTTTTCAGATTTGGAGGGGAAAAGAGGCTGTTTAGTAATCAGATCAAGTTCATCTTCAAAAGAAAGATCATTGTCTGTGATGGGGAGATCAGCTGGAATTACCGCGTTGATATGTTGTTCGGATACAACTTTCCTTGCAAGTGCAAAATAATGGTTTGCAACTTGAGGATAAAAAAGAATGTCGTCTTTTACCGTGTGAGGCATTGATTTAGGTCTTGGCATCATTCTGCCGACAACGATTTTATTAAACCCTAATTTCTTTCCCAGCAGCAGAATGTCAGGGAGTTCACAGATATTTTGTCGCATTAACGTAACACCCATCACCATATTTAAATCATCGCGACATTCCCTAACATTTTTTACGTTCTCCAAAAATTTATCAAAATTTGCTTTTTTCCGTATTCCTTCAAAAGTCTCTTTGGAAGCTCCGTCAAATGATATATTAATAGAAGAAAAACTCTTTCTTATGACATTTAATATCCTATGGGTTAAATGAAGAAGATTAGTCGTTGTGGTGATTCTTATATTGAATGATGAATAGACTTCCAGGGCATCTTCGAGCCCTTTAGCCAAGAACGGTTCGCCCCCCCCGTTTAACTGGATCTGCTCAACTTTGGGGAATATCGGTATTAAGCGGTCGACCACTTTGGCATCCAAGTGTGTAGCAAAAGAATTTTTTTGGTAAAAATGGGGACAGCCGATACATTCAAGATTGCAAAATGTGGAATGTTCCAACTGAATTATCCTTGGTACCGATTCCAGAATGGTTTTTCTATTTTGATAGGCCGCTTTTATTTCTGAAAGATTTGCCTCTTTTACTTTGTTAAAGTTTTTTGGAGAACCAAAAAATCTATTTTTGATTCTGTTTAAACTGCCTTTAATTTCCATCGAAATCTGCCTTTCCAGATACCCCTAATTAATCCCTGTCTCCCAGAATTCTAAGCAGCATAAGAAACAGGTTGATGAAATCCAGATATAATGAAAGCGCACCTATGATTGCCCCTTTTCTGATTACTCCGGCTTCAAGGCCATCGGGCTGTGAAAGAGCCATTGTCTTAAGTTTTTGAGTATCATATGCTGTCAGCCCGACAAATATAAAGACGCCGATATAACTGATGATCATGCTCATTGCCGAACTTCGCACAAAGAGATTTACAAGTGACGCAATAATTATTCCGATAAGACCCATGACCATAAAACCGCCGACAGAAGTCAGATCACGTTTTGTGGTCATGCCGTAAATACTGCATGCAACAAAGGTAGCCGCACAGACAAAGAATGTTGATGTAATTGATGAACTTGTATATATAAGAAAGATCGATGAGATCGTAACGCCGTTTAGAACCGCATACAGCACAAACAGGCCTGTTGCCGTTGAAGCCTCCATTTTATGAACCCTTGCGCTTAATGTAAAGACAAGCGCTAATTCGGCAATAATCAGGCCGAAAAATATCAACTGGTTTCCAAATATAAGTCTCAACAGGGACTCGCTGTTTGCAACATAAAATGCAACAAACCCGGTAAGTCCAAGTCCAATGGCCATCCAGTTGTAAACGCTTTGGATAAATCCATTTACCTGAACCTGTGTTTCCGTTCTTCTAACAGGAATAGACTGCATCTTTACCTCCTTCTTAATAATTTTCTTTTTTGACAAAGGCATGCAAAAAAATAACCAGAGGCATATAGTTTATATTCGTGAGGATTATTTTTTTGCATAACGCAGAGATCGGGCGAAAAGACCGTAAATCAACTGCTAACAATGAGCCCTGGCTCTTACGTCGGTCAGGATCTCAGCGGCCTTTTCTTTCTGCATACCAAGTGCTTTTATTAGAAATTCTTGCGCATTTTCATAAAACTCGCCGCCGGCTGCTTCAACCTGTTCTCTGGTCGCTTTCTGGCCTAATGCCTGTACCGCTTTCTTTCCGAAGCTCAGTATTATATTTGCGTTTACCTGGACTCTACGGCCTGCTATGTTCAGACCATTGTCTGTATTGATTTCATATCCTTTGTACTCCATTTTTCATCTCCTTTGTTTATTTTTTTGTTCATTGTAAATGACCCCTAACAGATAAATATTATATATATATAACATGCTTTTTGAACTTTGCAAGTTTTTTGGCACCCTTCAAAATAAAAGGGCTCCTATTTTTTTTACTCCACAAAAGTTTACATAATATATCTTATCAGACATTAAATTTTGTTAAAAATTATGGTGCTCTTGATTATATAATTGACTTTTCGACTAAGTTGAACAACATTATTCAACGTTCGATGTTGGACGTTCGATGTTCGATGTTCAAAAATGTCCTTTCAGATGCTGACTGATGCCAGCTTACACTCGGGAATAAAATTATGATGTTAAAGTTCTACTTGAACTTATATCGTATAAGCTTTTTGAATTGCTTTAAATCCTTTGGTTTCTTCAACGTGAAAACATCTATCCCTGCACCGGGCATTTTGGTAGCGGTATTACAACATTATGCAGCTCAACAAAAAAAACCATATTTACACTGTTTCACAGCTTACCTCAAACATTAAAGCTTTACTTGAAGAAAAGTTTCCATTCATCTGGATTTCAGGGGAAATATCCAATTTCTCAATTCCTGCTTCCGGACATTTTTATTTCACACTAAGGGATGAAAAATCCCAGATAAGTGCGGTCATGTTTCGGGGCCAGAACCGTAATTTAAAATTTATGCCCGAAAATGGAATAAGCATTACGGGTTTTGGCAGGATCGCTGTTTACGAACCAAGAGGAACATATCAGATCATGCTTGAATACCTGGAACCGGAAGGAATGGGGGCAATTCTGGCTGCTTATGAACAGCTCAAGAGCCGTCTGGCAGCCGAAGGGCTTTTTGATCAGAAACATAAACAGCCCTTGCCTTTTTTACCCCGCAAAATCAGCATAATAACCTCACCTTCCGGAGCTGTTGTCCATGATATAATGAAAATTATAAACCGGCGTTTTCCGGCAGTTCATATTGAAATTATACCGGTCAAAGTACAAGGCCGCGGAGCAGATAAAGAGATTGTATCAGCTTTTAAACTTTTAAATGAGAGAAGTGATGCAGATATTGCTATCCTGGCAAGGGGCGGAGGTTCTTTTGAAGATCTTTTTGTATTTAACACGGAAGATGTTGCAAGGGCTGTATTTGAATCAAAAATTCCCGTAATTTCAGCCATCGGCCATGAAACCGATTTTACCATTGCTGATTTTGTTGCAGATTTACGCGCACCAACTCCTTCTGCTGCGGCAGAAACTGTTCTGCCGCAAAAGGAAGTGCTCGAAAAAAGATGTCTGGAACTTTATTCTACCCTTAAATACAGATTATATAAGTATCTTGAACACTTAAATATTCGTTTAAATGAACTTTCAAGACGGGTCGTTGATCCTAAAAGAAAGATTCAGGATTTAAGACTTGAAATTGATGATTATTCTGCCCGACTTATAAGGGTTTGTACAAATAATTTAAATCAGACCAGAGAATATCTTAAGTGGAGATCTGAAAAGCTTTATCTAAACAATCCAATAAGTTTAGTAAAAAAACATCGTGCAAAACTAAAACTTTTGATTGATGACATGTTGTCATACCTTAATATATTATTTTTTGAAAAACGTTCGGCATTGGCCGAACAAACAGGCAGACTACATGCTTTAAGCCCTGCATCCATTTTGGCTCGCGGTTACAGCATAACACAAACAATTCCTGATAATAAAATAGTTACAAGTCCCGATCAGGTGTTTTTAGGCCAGGAGATCAAAGTGCTGGTTGAAAAAGGTTCTTTAATTTGCAGAGTAGAAAGGAAATCAGATAATGGCAGGACAGACATTTGAAAAAGCGATGAAACAATTAGGGCAGATTGTACAGGAACTTGAATCCGGAGATCTGCCTCTGGAAAAAGCAATTAAAAAATTTGAGGACGGGGTTCGGCTTTCAAAGTTTTGTTCTGAAAAACTTGATGAAACTGAAAAAAAAATTACCATACTGCTTGAGAACAAAGAAGGAAATATTGTTGAAAAACCTTTTTTGGAAACAGAAAATGCTGATGATTAGGAGACGCGGTTAACTATCACATGCCGTCGAAACAAAAACAAAGACTTGACCTGACAATTGTAAAAAAAGGGCTGGCTGAAAGCAGGCAGCGGGCTCAAGCTTTAATTATGGCCGGCAGAGTTCTGGTTGGCCGTCAAGTCATAGATAAGCCCGGCGCCCTTATTTTCGATAGCGTTGATATATCCATTAAAGGAGAAGATATTCCTTATGTAAGCAGGGGCGGTTTTAAATTAGAAGCGGCCTTGAAATCTTTTGAGCTGAATGTAAAAGATTTTATCTGCCTTGACGTTGGAGCATCTACAGGCGGATTTACCGACTGTTTGCTGCAGCATGGTGCAAGCTTTGTTTATGCTGTAGATGTAGGTTATGGACAGCTGGCCTGGAAGCTGAGACTGGATCGGCGTGTTGCCGTGATTGAAAGGACAAATATAAGATATATGACGGCTGAAATTATTAAACAGCCCGTTGATCTTATTACCATAGATGTCTCCTTTATTTCCCTTAAGATAGTCGTTCCTTCGATACTTAGGTTTATTAAGAACAGAAGCGGTATTATTGCATTGATAAAGCCTCAGTTCGAAGTAGGAAAAGGCAGGGTTGGAAAAGGCGGCATTGTGCGTGATCCGACACTGCATGATAAGGTTATAAATGATCTTTCAGATTTTTTCTCAGCAAAAGGTCTTTTTTGCAAGTCCCTTATTTCTTCTCCTATACTTGGCTCTAAAGGAAATAAAGAGTTTATCGTCTTTTTAGAATATAAAAAAGAGGCTTGAACGGGGGGATGGGGAGATCGGGAGATTGGAGGAGTGTAAGAAATTATTTATTCCCCTAACCTGACCCGTTTTTTCGCAAATGCAAAATTACATCTGAATTTTAGACTTGATTTTTGTTGGCTAAGCAAATAAGTTTGTTTAATATTGGTGCGGTCCAGGTAGGATCCGCCGGTTTAGGATACATAAAAATTTTGATGTGGAGAGGAAGATTAGATGAATGAAAAGATGGACAAATTAAGAAACATCGCTCTTATCGCCCATGGAGGGGCCGGAAAAACTTCTCTGGCCGAAATCGTGCTTTTTAAATCAAAGGCGATAACGAGGTTAGGACGTGTAGAAGATGGTAATACGACAATGGACTTTGAGCCTGAGGAGCTTAAGCGTGGTCTGAGTATAAGCAGCGGATTCCACCAATTTGAATGGAAAAAATGTTTTGTAAACCTTATAGACACTCCTGGTGACCAGAATTTTCTTACTGATACCAAAAACTGCATGCAGGCCGCTGACGGCGGAGTTGTGCTGATTGACGCCGTAGACGGTGTTAAGGCCCAGACTGAACAGGTATGGGATTTTGCTCGTGATTTCAACATGCCGTCCGTTATTTTCATAAATAAGATGGACAGAGAAAGAGCTGATTTTTTACGCGTATTTCAGGATGCATCAGACTGCTTTGAACCAAAGCCGATTATCCTCCAGCTGCCGATAGGGTCTGAGGCTGATTTTAAAGGTGTCGTTGATTTGATCGACATGAAGGCATACATTTATGATGACAAGGGCAAAGCAGTTGAAGAAGATATTCCTCCGGATATAAAAGAGATGGCGGAAAGCGAGCGGGAAACCCTTGTTGAAAACATTGCCGAGGCAGATGATGTGCTCCTGGAAAGGTATCTTGAAGGTGAATCCCTTTCCGCAGAAGATATAAAGTCGGCCTTAAAAAAGGGAACATTATCACGAGCATTTGTGCCTGTTCTTTGCGGTTCCGCGACAAAAAATATCGGCATTGACCTGCTTATGGATTTTATTGTAAACTGTATGCCTTCCCCTGCTGATAGGGGCCCTAAAATCGGCACGGACCCGGACAAAGGAAATGAAATTGAACGTGCACCTGACGCCAATGCCCCATTTTCCGCTTTTGTTTTCAAAACAGTGGCCGATCCTTATGCAGGCCGTCTCTCTATATTCAGAGTCGTATCCGGAACATTAGGCTCAGACGGCAGCTTATATAATGCAAATAAAGAATCAAAGGAAAAATTTAATCAGTTGTTGATGATTGCGGGCAGCAAGCAGAATCCGGTCAGCGGAGCAGGTCCTGGTGATATTCTTGCATTGGCGAAACTCAAAGATACGGTAACCGGAGACACACTTTGCGATGATAGCAGCAAGATTAAATTCAAATTTGCAGAACCGCTTCCGACCCTTATCTCTTTTGCATTAGAACCAAAGGCAAAAGGAGACGAAGATAAGATTTTCAGTTCCCTGGTAAAACTGCTGGAAGAAGATACCGGGCTGAAACTTGACCGGAATGCCGAAACAAAGGAAATTTTATTGTCCGGCAGCGGACAGGTGCATATTGAAGCCACTATTGAAAAACTTAAAAGAAAATTCAATGTTGACGTCTTGCTTAAAACGCCAAAAATTCCTTATAGAGAGACAATCAAGAAGAAGGTAAGGGTTCAAGGCAGACACAAAAAGCAGACGGGAGGACATGGACAGTTTGGTGATTGCTGGATACAGATGGAACCTCTCCCCAGAGGAAAAGGGTTTGAATTTGTTGATGCGATTGTTGGTGGAGCTATTCCAAAAACATACATCCCCGCCGTTGAAAAAGGGATAAAAGAAGCTTCTCAAAAAGGAATTCTTGCAAAATTTCCTTGTGTTGATTTTAAGGTTACCTTGGATGACGGTTCTTTTCATGCAGTAGATTCTTCTGAAATGGCATTTAAGATCGCAGGTTCTCTTGCTTTTAGAAAAGCGATAGCCGAAGCCAAGCCGGTTCTTTTGGAACCTATCATGAAAGTTACCATTACAACACCGGATGATTATATGGGTGATATAATGGGTGATCTGAACAGCAGACGCGGCCGCGTCTTGGGTATGGATACTGATGGCAAGAATCAGTTAATCACCGCCAATGTTCCAATGGCTGAATTTTTGACATATGCGCCTGATCTAAGATCTATGACGGGTGGACGAGGCATGTATTCGATGGAATTTTCACATTATGAGGAAGTACCTGCTCAGATTGCGGAAAAAATTATAGAAGAAGCAAACAAAGAAGAATAATCCGGCTGAGGCGGTTCTTCTCTCCTTCCCTGCCGGTTTGCGCAAACATTTTGAGACCTTTGAAAGATGCTTGAAAGCGTGTGTAACCTCTCAATAAGTTCGGGCAAACCCTTATGCTTCCCCCTTTAAAAAAGGGGGATTGAGGGGGATTTTATCATCGCTGCCCTAACTTTCTGAGAAGTTACGAAAGCGTTTTGCAAAGATCTTTTTTCACCTGGAAGAAGACTGCTCTCTTTCTTCCGGTAACGCGAGAAGGCAATGTCTGGCAGCACTTTCATCAAGCATCTTCGGCAGCCCCCCACGTTCTGAAGGGATAAAGCCCATCGATTTTTTCCATACCTCATCATCTTCCATGCAAAAATAGACAACAAGATCTGGTGCTATTTCTTTTATCCATGAAACAATCTTATTATAAAATGCGATACGAATCGGTTTAAAATACCGCATCTTCCCGTCGAGACCCTGGATAAATTCGCCGCAAATGATTGTTGAATTTGGAAAACGTTTCTGTATATTAGACTTTAAAGAAGGCATAAAACGAAAAGTGCCAAGACTTATCCAAACAATATTCTCCGGGGACACGCAGGTGAATAATTGCTTTACAACCTGTTTATACTCCTTTTCACACCCATCATAGATAATAATGGGATCAAAATGAAAAGCAATCGGATATCCCCATGATTCACACTGTGCAGCCGCCTTAAGCCTCGCTGTCAGTGAAGCGGTGTGTCGTTCCTGGTTACGGATAACTTCGTCTGTATTAAGTGACCAGGCCATGATTGTTTTTCTATTATGGCGAAGTCCTTTTAATGATTCAATGACTGCTGTTTTAGTTTTTAATTCTAAAACAGCGTGATACTGTCCTGAAAATCTGGGTACCAGTATACTTGATAGACTTGTCCACCATTCCCAGATCATACTGTCGGTAAATTCTCCCGTTCCTATTCTGCATATTCTCTTTTCCGCAAACAGATTGTCGAGTTCCGTCAAGAGTCTTTCATGGTTTACAAAAAACTGAAGTACGGGCGGATGAAAGTACGATTGCAGGATACAGTAGGAGCAGTCCATACTGCAAAAGGTGCCTATATGCAGAATTTTATAGTTGCAGCATGTATAATAGCGAGTGCCCGGGCATTTTCTGACGAAATCACCTCTGTTCTGTGTAAGAAACAGAATCTTTTTTCCTTCTTGGACAGGGTCGTCTGCTGCCAAGATCTTTTCAAAAACAGATTTAGCGTCTTGAACTATTTCAAAAGGTAGATCAATGCTTGTTTGAATTGATTTGACAAGCGGATAGTCAACCACATATTGATCGATATATAATTTTGAAAGCATAAATACCTTATCTCGCTTTTTCGTTTCTCGTTCCCACGCTTTTTGCGTGAAAATGCATACCATACGGGTTTCCACACAAATAGCATGGGAACCGGATGAAATCAACATCCTTGCCTGCCTGTCGCGGTTACGATGCAGACAAATACGCACAGGCAGGCGCAAAGATTGAAATTACCTGACTTTTTGAGAAATTACTCAAATATTAGCACAATACAGGCATACTATATTTTTTGTCTTTCACAGACTAACAGGATCAGGAGTTAATTATATGGTAATTTATGACGGAATATACCGCTGGGGGGGAAAACGGAAGATGTCTGCAAGACCGATAAGCTGGTGGCCAAGTGCATACAGGTTAAAAATTATAGACTTAAGCAAAAGCAAATCAGGCGTTTATATTCTAAAACCCATAATTATCGTCGTCTCCGATACAGGTGAAGGCGCTTCTGCAACAAACTGCGCTCAGTATCTGGTAAAAAGCGTGTGTCAGGATTTTAATCTGGATTTTAACAAGGTTATCTGGATAGAATATTATCCGAAACATCCTGTGCGTATGGAAGTGGCATCTTTAAAGCCCATGACTCAAGTCGGCACTGAAAAGTTTTATGACGTAAAATGGCGGCCTATTAGACAAAATGAACTTGAGATGATCAAGCCGTACATTTCTGAAGCCAGAAATATTGTTATAAACCATAAAAAATAAAGGCAGAGCCTATTTGGGCCCTGCCTTCTTTTCCCTTGAATTTTCATCTACTGATTTTTGGTTGAGTCATCACCCAAGCCAGGTGTAGAGTCGCCCAAACTCCGAAACCTTTGCAAAACTATTCCTTTCGTCCAACTTCAGTGCATGTTTGTGTAATGCACCTGCACTCGGATACGCGCAGGCAGATGCAGGTCTGAACTCAAGTAAAATTAAGCATTTTTCAAGGGTCTTACATTATTTTGCGGCAGAGCCGATTATCTCCGCCCCCTGCCCAGAGAACAAGGTTTCTGTGGGCAAAATGAATTGCGCCCGACCAAAATCGGGAGAGAATTCCTAACCTGACTGAGTTAACAGCCAAGCTTGCAAAAAAATATTTAAGCAAAAAATATGCCGCCGAGCTATTTTAAAACGCTTGTTCTATACAATTTCTGTATCAAACTTAACAGACATGAATTTTTCGATTTTTTGAAAAAAAAGAGAAATTTTTAATATAAAAAAAAACTTAAGTCAACAGATTTTAACCTTATACAGCAATTTTAATTATGGCTTTTAATGTTAGCTATCACTTGATGTTCAAGTTTTTTGAGCTATTCAAAAATCATCTTGGCTCATAATGGATTCCAAGTTGGTGGTTGAAATATATGGCTGATATAATATAATAATTATTTGTTTTGGCAGGGGATATTATTCAAGCCGGTGCCAAATAAAACAAATGTCGCTAACTCGGGTATCAATGTTACTTTCGGCTTGGTTTCTGCCTTGGCTATAAAAAGTTACGCCAAGTGACTATA
>CAZRLQ010000033.1:0-13300 GCA_964600725.1 uncultured Desulfobacterales bacterium | reverse complement strand
CAAAACCTTCATATAAATACTTGGCCGGATATATTTAAATTTGTGGTTAAGATTAGTCAGGCTTTCAGCTCCTCCGATTATAAAATAACCATTTGCCTTTAATGCAGTATAAAGTTTGTTGATGACTCTCTCTTTTACAGCGGTATCAAAGTATATCATAACATTTCGGCAGAAGATGACGTCAAACTCTTGGGTCGGAGGAAAATCCGTCAGCAGATTAAACCGTCTAAATGTCACCATCTTTTTTACACTCTCTTTCAGCTTTATATATCCATCCCATTTTCCGTGCCCTTTTTTAAAACATCTTTTCAATATCGTTACAGGTACTTTTTCTGCTTTTTCAATGGGATATACTCCTGCTTCTCCTTTGCTTAAAACCTTTGTCGATATATCAGTTGCCAAAATATCAGGTCTGAATCCTTTTTCCTGACAATACATAGCAATAGAATAAGGCTCTTCGCCGCTGGAAGATGCAGCGCACCAAATATTATGCTGATCTTTATTCAGATACTTAAAGTGATGATTTTCTCTAAAAAAATAGGTATGATTAGTAGAAACAGCATTAATAAAATTTATCAATTCATTGTCATCTTTTTCCAAAATCCGTTGATATTGATCAACGGAATTGACCCCTGTACTGCGAAGTCTCTTGGCAAGTCTTGCATTTAAAAGCTGTCTCTTCCCTTCATGCAGATTGATTCCGCATTCCTTATATACCAGTTCTTTAAATTTATGAAACTGTTTTCTGGTTAGCATTATGTGAGCGAATCAGGTTTGTTACAGGTGTGGATTCTTTATTCCATGACAGATCCTAAATTAAATCATGTTCAACGCAGTTTGAGCGATGTTTTCAAGACTGACCGTCCTTTCAGCCGCGCCTTTTTCTATTGCCTCTTTTGGCATACCGAAGACCACACAACTTTTTTCATCCTGTGCTATGGTTTTAGCTTTTGCTTTTCTCATTTTCAGCAAACCGGCCGCTCCATCTGAGCCCATGCCTGTTAATATAATACCCAAAGCATTACTGCCTGCGTAATCAGCTACAGAATTGAACAGAACATCTACCGCCGGTCTTTGGTGATGCACCATGGGTCCGTTTTTAACCCGGGCGTAATAGCGTGCGCCGCTTCTTCTAAGCAGCATGTGATAATTGCCTGGTGCAATAAGAACTTTGCCGTTGCTGACAATATCCCCGTCTTCGGCTTCTTTGACTGTTACCTCACAAAGTTTGTCTAATCTTTCAGCAAAAGAAGTGGTAAACATTGCAGGCATATGCTGAACAACAAGTATTCCCGGCGAGTTTGGCGGCATGCTTTCCAGTACGGTTCGAAGCGCTTCGGTTCCTCCGGTTGAAGCCCCGATTGCAATGATCTTGTTTGTTGTTGCAGATAACGCCCGTGAAGAAAGATCTGCTTTTTTTAAGACAGCCCCCCCTTTTTTATTCGGTTCCATGGATTTAACCTCGACTCCGGCTACCGCCCGGATTTTATCTGCAAGCTGAATACTCATATCGCCGACCGAATATGAAGCATAAGGCTTTGAGATTACTTCCAGCGCTCCGGATGAAAGGGCCTCATAAGCTAGTTTAGTTCCCCTTTGTGTCAGCGAACTTACGATAATTACGGGAATGGGGTAATATTTCATAAGCTTTTTGAGAAAAGTTATTCCGTCCATACGAGGCATTTCAATATCCAAAGTGATCACATCCGGTTTAAGCCTTACTATTTTATCCCTTGCTATATATGGATCCGGAGCTGTGCCGGCAATTTCAATATCTTTTTCCTTCGACAATTCTTCGGTAAATACCTTGCGTACAACTGCTGAGTCATCAACCACCAAGACCCTTATTTTATTCATGTTTTTTTGTGTTCCTTTGATATCTTTTATGAGAAATTCGGGTTAACCATTTTTCAACAAAGAATCGTTTGGTCAAATTCCAGTTTCACTCCCAATTTGCCGCCAACTGTTTCAATTGGAATAAAGATCTCTTCATAATCCGGCTTCTTAGAAGCTTCAGAAACATTTTTAATATCAACAATTTCCGGAATATCGAGATTAAATACAGCTTGATCGTCATAATTGCTGAAGGTGCTGCCTGAAATCATATTTAAAATTTCTTTGATTGTTCCGATTAAATGATCCTCGGTAATCTTAACCTTTGCCTCACCTACAAAATTTTCAGTCAATGAAACAATTATGTTTTCAGGGATAAATAACAAAAAACTTCCCTTGAATCTGCCGTTAAAACCGATTCTGCAGGCTATATTTTCAGATGAACTGATTAAATATTCAAAACTCTCTTCTTCTAAAAATTCAAGCGGCATAAAAAACATTGTCGCAATAACTTCAGAAATCGAGGTCATCATCGCTTTCTTCAAAGCATTCTTCATCTTCAACTTCTCCAAGTATTTGGGTTATCTTAAGTTTTATCTCTTCAGGGACAAAAGGTTTTCTAATGTAATCGGCGACTCCTTTTTCCTGAAATTCTTTCATTTTCTGCCTGCTGCCTTCAGTACTGACCACGAGAACCGGTATGGAATTGAATATGCTGTCCTTTTTCATCTCCCGGATCAATTCCATGCCATTCATACCAGGCATATTATAATCGGTAATTACGAGATCCAGCCACTGGTTTTTCAGTATTTCCAAAGCTTCGGCGCCGTTGCCCGCTTCAAAAAAGTTTGAAGTTTTAAAGCCGGATGCTTTGATTGTTTTAATGATTATTGATCTCATCGGCAGTGAATCATCTACAACCAAAATGTTATACGACATACTTACCCCTCACATCTTATATTTATATCCTTCCCATGGACAAAAGATCTTCCACATTATTTATCTTTTCTCCAAAGCCCGCGATTATTTCCTGAAGATCTTTTTCAGAAATATCCAACTGTCCAAGCACCTTATTATAAAATCTATAGGCCAGTCCATCATCCCCCACCCCTATGCCCATCATCATACAGACTATATCCGCAACATAAACTATGGAAGTTTCGTAATTCTTTCTGGACTGCTTGTCTGACAGATGATGATTACGTATAATAAAGACCATCTTAGGACTGAACTTCCAGATCTTTGCGATTAACCCTCCCAATTCCTCATGATCGATTCCTATTACTTTCTTTTCCGCTTCTCTGAAACTGAAATTATGGTTTTTGACAAGATGATTTATCGTTTCGAATGAGTCTGCAACATATCTGTCTAAAACGACCTTGCCGATATCTTTTAAAAGAGATGCTGTAAATATCAGATGCTTGTTTCTGCCACCCTTTTTTTCTGCCAGCTCTCTGGCTACAAGAGCGGAAGAGACGGATTGCTTCCAGAGTTCACCTTCATGGAGCCCATAACCTTCTTGCTTTCTGGTCAAGTTTGCGCTGCAGCTCTCAAGCAGTACAATGTCTACTAATTGTTCCAGACCCAGAAGGGTTGCAGCCTCTTGAACAGACTCCACACGTCTTGGCAAACTGAAATATGCCGAGTTGGATATCTTGAGAATATTTGCAGTCATAACCGGGTCAAAACGTATAATTTCAGCTACATCCTCCATGCTGCTCTTAGGATTTTCTAAAACCGACATGATCTTGGAAACAATCTGCGGCAGCGGTTTGAGACTTGATATTTCACTGACCAATTCCTGGATGGCGCTCATATCTTTTTTTCCCCTTGTCCTGAAGTTTTTATATGTACGTCACCGGTTTTTATATTCAGCCTGACAGTTCTGTTGACATTTCCGCCGATTTCTTCTGATCTGATCATTACGTTGTTTTTCCAAAATATCTTTCTCAAAGCCATGTAATTTCGTTTACCTATATTGAAAAAACCATTCTGATCCAAAATCTGAGCTCCACCGGCAACTACAACTTTCATCCTCTGCTTTTTTGCCCCCAGCTTATAGGCTGCCTTGAAAAGAGAGGGAATGCCTGTATCCGCAAACATATAAGGATTTTTTTCTGCTTTTGTTTTATCAAGGTTTGATTCGGGCAGCATATAGTGAAGGACACCTCCTACCTTTACTGCCGGATCATAAATCAATACACCTATACATGAACCAAGAGAATACGTAATAATTGTGGCTCCCAGCTTGTTGCTGACCTTCATGTCAGATACACCTACAACAATATTCACGTAAATTCCTTTCCAATTTATAAAATCAACAGGATTCCCCTGTCTATCATTCATCTGTTCCTTATGTGCTGGTGTGATAAAATTGGTAGACCAAGATAGATAAAAAATGCCCTTAAATATCAGGTAACACAAATCTGTTTCAATGCATTATTGAAATTTCAAACAGACCGGCTATATCAAGAATAAGCCCTACCCTGCCATCGCCTAATATTGCTGCACCGGCCAGCCCTTTAATGTTTTTAAGAAATTCGCCGAGGCTTTTGATCACTATCTCTTCCTGTCCCAATAACTCGTCTAAAAGCAGGCCTCTTTGTTCCTTCTTGTTTTCAACCACAACAACAAGACCATCGGACGGATCCGTTGAATCTTCCTTTATCTCAAATATGCGGCCGAGTCTGATCATGGGAATCAGTTTTCCTCTAACCCTGATCATCTCTCCTTTCTCTTTTACGGTAAAATAATCATCTCTGCCCGGTTTGAAGGATTCGACTATTGTCATGGTCGGCACGATATATCTCTCCTCGCCGACCCTTACAACCATTCCTTCAATAATTGCAAGGGTCAGAGGCAGACTTATAATAAATGTCGAACCCCGGCCAAGAACAGATCGAATATCAAGCCGCCCTCTGAGCTTTTCAATTCTTTTCCTGACCACATCCATTCCAACACCACGTCCAGAAACATCGGTTATCTCCTTTGCCGTTGAAAAGCCCGGTTGAAAAATCAAATCATAAATTTCCGGTTCAGTCAATTTTGTATCCTTGCCGATCAGATTGCTGGCAATTGCTTTTTCAATAATCTTTTCCTTATTCAACCCCCTGCCGTCATCTTCTAATTCGATGACGATATTTCCTCCTTTGTGATATGATCGCAGCCAGATTATACCTTTTCTATTTTTCCCGGCTTTTTCTCTCTCTTCGGGAGACTCAAGTCCATGGTCAACGGCATTTCTGATCATGTGCACCATTGGTTCGTAAAGCTCTTCTACAACATTTCTGTCAATTTCAGTATCTTCTCCCTTCATTTCCAGACCGGCCTCTTTCCCTGAATTTCGGGAAAGATCCCTGACCAGTCTCACCATTTTCTGAAATGTACTTTTAATAGGAACCATTCGCATGGACATTGCCGTTTGCTGCAAACCGGATACGATCTGTGTCAGCCTGTTAAGATTTTGATCAAGCTGTTGATCTTTCGAAGAAAGTATCAATCTGTTCTGCCTCAGCATAGCCTGAGATATCACCAGTTCACCGGTAAGATTGATCAGATTGTCCAACTTTTCAGTATCGACCTTTACATTTAGATCAGCCACCCTTTTCCCTTTTTTCTGCTTTTGAAGAGCTGATATTATTTCCTTCGGTTTTACTATTTTCTCATCGACAAGTATCTGTCCTATTTTCTTTTCCGGAGACTTTTTTTGTGTTTCAAGGCTTCTTTCAATATCTTCTTTTTCTGCGGCACCCATATCAACCAGCATTTCACCAAGCGGCGAGCTCTCTTTTACGGATGCATCCGTATCTGTCTGCTGAATTTTTTTTATTAAAGGTTCGACATCGATCTGGCCTTCAAGGTCTGCATTGCCTTCTTTAAGATTCTTTTCAAGATTGCCTATAATCTTTTTAAGAAAATCAACTGATTCCAGGATCAGATCGACAATTTCATCATTTATTTTGAATATGCCCTGCCGAACGCTATCTAAAAGGTTTTCTGTGGAATGAGAAAGTCTGTTTATTTTCTTTAAGTTGAGAAATCCTGAAACCCCTTTTATGGTATGAAAAGGACGAAATATCGCATTTATTGTTTCCTCTTCAGATGGATTATTTTCCAGCTCCATAAGGTTAACTTCAATCGAATCAAGATTTTCCATTGATTCGATGATAAAATCACCGATTATTTCAATATCCTCTTCATTTATATTCTGTTTTTCCGCTCCTTTCCCCGTTGTCCCATTTTTTATTGACTCTTTTTCTGTTTCTTGTGCAATCTGTTCGGAAGAATTTTCAACCTCGATATTCTCTTTTTGTTGAAAACCTAATCTGCCTAATATATCTGTTATATCTTTATTGAATTTTTCATTATTATCCAAAGCCCTCCACATATCCTGCAATGCGGTAATTCCATCTTCAAGCGCGCTTAAGTCGCTTTCCTCGAATAAAACCAGCTTTTCAGCATAACATTTCAAAGCTAAAATCAAATCCAGAAATAAAGAAGCATCAATTTCTTTCGCGATTTCCTCCAATGCTGATATTAAATTTAAAAGTTCGCCTAAAGCTGGTATATCGTCTTTCTCAAGAGTAACCACCCGCAATGCTATCTTTTCAATATCTTCTTCGACCTGTCTCATTACATTTTCCATAGTAAAATTTCTTCCTTTTTTACAATAAGAGCGTATTTCTCTTGAAATTGTTTAACAATTATAAATTACGAATTCTTGACAAACAATTCCAAGCCTGACAGTCTAAGGTACTCCTTTACTCATAAAAAACTTCGGGCTTTTAAGCTCCTGATTCGTAATTTACTTTAGCGTCTATTGATCTTTCAATTGCTATGTTCAATCGACATTCAACTCCGAAATCTTTAGCTAAATAAATAGATTGACAACCATCTGATAAAGGATTAACTGTTTTAAAATTATATGAATCATAGCGGATTATTGTGGAGATTTTCGTTTATTTATTAAGCATACACTAATTGAACTTATGCCATCAGGTATTAGCTGTCAGCAGTTAATACCTGATGGCTAAGAGCTAATAGCTGTTCATAAATGACGGCCTTATTTTCAGGAGGTAAAAGATGCCCAAACTTATTAAATGGATGGCTGTAATTACTGCAATGCTGATCCTGATAATAGTTGCAGCGCTTATTATCATACCGAACTTTATAGATATCCAAAAATACCAGCCTTTAATCGAAGAACAGGTTTCCAAATACACCGGACGTCCATTTACTATAGGCAAAGATATCGATTTTTCTCTTTTCCCATGGGCAGGTGTATCATTTTCCGATCTGCATTTAGGAAGTCATCCCAATTTTGAAGAAAAGGATTTTATCTCAGTTAAACATTTCGAAGTAAGAATAAAGCTTTTTCCCCTTATTTTTAAAGATATACAGGTTAAGCGTTTTATTTTAAAGGGGCCTCGCATTGTTCTTGAAAAAGATATCAGCGGCCGGTCAAGCTGGGAAGGAATAGGAAAGGCTCAAAGAGATGTTTCGACCGAATTTTCACAGGAGCCGGCACCGGAGCCGGAAAAACCGTCCGAAGAAAAATCCCTGGCAGGGCTTACCCTAAAGGGACTTGCTGTGGGTGAGTTTTCTATAACAGACGGATCTGTCCTCTGGATCGATCATGCCGGGAAACAGCGAAAAGAAATCTCTGATGTAACTCTTTACCTTCGAGATGTTTCTCTGGATCGTCCTGTTGAAATTGCTTTTTCAGCCTTGTTGGATAAACAGCCTCTCTCTTTAGGCGGAAGCATAGGACCTGTCGGCTATAATCTCAATAAAGGAAATATTCCATTAAATCTCTCACTTAAGATTTTTAAAGAGGTAGATATAAAATTAAAGGGCAGTGTTGCTGATCCTGCTGTAAATCCCAGCTTTGATCTGGCCGTTTCGGCAGCTCCATTTTCGCCTAAAAAGCTGATGAATATTTTGGATCAAGCGCTTTTGCCATCTGCAGCGGATTCAAACGTATTAAATCTCGCGGTATTCCGGGCGAATCTAAAGGGGAACATGCAAAATGTTACGGTTTCAGACGGAATTTTGGATATAGATGATTCAAGACTGAAATTTTCCGTCAATGCCAGCGATTTTTCCAGGCCGGACATCAGGTTTGATTTAAACTTGGACAAGATTGATCTGGACAGGTACCTTCCTGTTTCAGAGAAGGAAAAACCTGCAGCCAAGGAAGATCAGACTGACAAGATAGCAAATAAAGAGATTACTGCCGGGCAGAAAAAAATAGATTACGCGCCTCTAAGACGTCTTGTTTTAAAGGGTGCTTTAAATATAGGAAAACTTAAGATTAATAATATCAGAATTCAGAATTTTGATCTCAAGATAACCGGAAAAGATGGCCTCTTTAATCTGGATCCCCTTACCTTAAATATGTATAATGGGGATATATTGGCAAAAGGATATCTGGACGTCAGAAAAAATATTCCAAAAAGCGGTTTAGAGCTTGAAACAAAGAAAATTCAGTCAGGTCCCTTTTTAAATGATATGATGGAGAAGGATTTTCTGGAAGGCATTTTAAATGCCAAGCTGGCACTTAAAATGACCGGAGATGATGCTGAAAAGATAAAAAAGACTCTCAGCGGCAAGGGAGATATTCTTTTTAGTGACGGTTACATCAAGGGACTCGATCTTGCCGGGATGATACAGAATGTAAAAGCAGCCTTTGATAAGCAGGCAGAAGATGAGAAAGAGCATCAAACGGAATTTGCCGAATTTCATATCCCGTTTACAATTGCAGACGGAGTTGTAAATACAACGGAAAGCATACTTACCTCTCCTGTTATTAAGGTCACGGCTGCAGGAGATGCAAATCTGGTTACAGAGGCTCTTGATTTTCGAATAGAACCTCAATACATAAAAGACAAAAAAAAACGGGCTAAAATAACCGTTCCGGTTCTTCTTACCGGAAACTTTTCTTCACCCGTTTTCCGTCCTGATTTTAAAAAAATTCTCAGACAACAGATAAAAGAGAGGGTATTGAATTCTTCTAAGCTGAAGGAAAAACTGAAAGATGAAGATGTCTTAAAAGATGTTCAAGACTTTATTGAAAAACTGCCTTTCTGAGGTTTGTTATAACTCGGCTTGGCGTCCTTAATAGATGCTCAAAGCAGGAATGCATGGGCATATAGGTTTACCACGCTTGAGTAAGGGAACCAGGCGAAAAGCAAATCTATCTTTATCTTTTCCGTCGAAAAGACCCCTTCCCGGGCAAAGCGAAGGGAGGGGATGAATCGGCGCATGTAGAGATGGACACGTTTCAGGTCTTTGAATTTTTGATTCGGGAGGGGGAGCATTCACAACGTTATTGCCTTAACATATCGATTGCCTTTTGCACGATATTTTCAGCGGTAAACCCGAATTTTTCCATTACAGTCCCGCCAGGTGCGGATGTGCCAAAGCCTTCTATGCTGATGATACTTCCGGCATCTCCCACATAATTTCTCCATCCCATGGAAATACCCGCCTCTATAGCGATTCTGGCTGTTATATCCGGCGGAAGGAGTTTATCTTTATACTCCTGGGAGGTCTTTTCAAAGAGTTCCCAGCTCGGCATACTGATTACCCTGGCTGAAATACCCTTTTGGGTAAGAATCTCTTTTGATTCAAGGGCGATATGTACTTCAGATCCAGTGGCGATAAGGATAATATCCGGATTGTCGCTTGATTCCGCTAATATATAAGCGCCATTTGCAAGCCCATCGGCAGAGCCGAATTCTGACCTGTCAATGACGGGAAGCTTCTGGCGGCTTAAGATCAGGGCAACCGGTCCATCTGTTGTTTCAATAGCCTGACGCCATGCTTCCGCTGTTTCTGCTGCATCTGAAGGGCGGATAACCGTCAATCCGGAGATTGCCCTTAAACTCGCCAGCTGTTCAACAGGCTGATGTGTCGGCCCGTCTTCTCCTACGGCTATACTGTCATGGGTGAAAATGTATATAACAGGCAGTTTCATCATACTTGCAAGACGGATTGAGGGGCGCATATAGTCGGCAAAAACGAGAAATGTCCCTCCATAGGGGCGAAGACCTTTATGGAGGGCTATGCCGGACAAGATGCCTCCCATAGCATGTTCTCTGACACCGAAACGAATATTTCTTCCATTGTAAATATCTTTTTGGAAATCTGTGGAAGATTCAATAAGTGTCATATTAGAAGGAGCCAGGTCAGCAGAACCGCCGATTAGAACAGGTATTTTTTCCGCAATAGAATTTAATATCCTTCCGGATGCAACCCTCGTGGCAACCGGGTTCATATCCGAAAAACCCAAAATGCCGTCATCCCATTTAGATGATGTTGAATTATTTGAACCATCTCTCCACTTTTTTGCCAGATCCGGATACAATTCGCAATATTTCCGGAACTTCTCTTGCCATTTTGATTCTTCGGCTTTTCCTTTTTCTTTATATTTTCTAAATAAATTGAGAACCTCGCCGGAAACATAAAAAAGATCATTTTCTGGATAATTCAGATTCTTTTTTGTAAGACAGACCTCTTCTTCTCCCAGGGGTGACCCATGGGCGGCTTCTGAATCCTGTTTATTGGGACTTCCGTATGCAATATGTGTGCGGAGGATAATCAAAGAAGGCTTTCCGGTTTCGGTCTTGGCAGCCTCTATTGCATTAAAAATAGCTTTCAGATCGTTTCCATCATCAACTTTTTTTACATCCCAGTTATACGCCTGAAACCGGAGTGCGACATCTTCTGTAAAAGTAATATCCGTACTTCCCTCAATACTGATTCCGTTGTCATCGTAAAGGCAGATCAACTTGCCAAGTCCCAAATGTCCGGCAAGGGATGCCGCTTCAGATGTTATTCCTTCCATCATATCACCGTCACCGCACATAATGTATGTATAATGATCTACAATTTCATTTCCAGGCCGGTTATAAATAGATGCAAGATGTCGTTCAGCCATAACCATGCCGACTGCATTGGCAAAACCCTGTCCCAGAGGTCCGGTTGTTGTTTCTACTCCGGGTGTATGCAAAAATTCGGGATGTCCGGGAGTTTTGCTGTCCCACTGCCGAAAATTTTTTATATCATCCAAGCTTAAATCATAACCGGTAAGATAAAGCAGGCTGTAAAGAAGCATAGATGCATGCCCCGCTGAAAGTACAAACCGGTCCCTGTCCGGCCAATCCGGATTTTCAGGATTGTATTTTAAAAAGCGGGTCCACAGAACATAAGCGGCAGGAGCAAGCCCCATAGGCGCACCCGGATGACCGGAGTTTGCCTTCTGAATAGCATCTATTGCAAGTATGCGAATAGCATTGACACAAACATCATCAATTGCATGCCACTTTTCAGCTGAACCTTGATTCATGATAAGTTTCTCCTTTTTCAATGAATATCCTGCCATTACAGGGCTCTTAAAAACTCAGGCTTAAGTCTGACTTCACCCGCAATGGCACTGTCAATCAGTTTAAGTGTCTTCTCCTTATCCTTGGGCAGCCTTGCCTTTATAGGCAGATAATTTGATGCATGGTTTGCATGAAAAAGACCTTGTGAAAGATTAGTGTTCGCTATAATAGTTCTCAGCTCTTTAAGCATTTCATCCGGTTCTATAAGGGAAAAACGGCCTGATCTGTAATCCTCATACAGCGGCGTTGACGGTATAAGCATAAGGCTCAGGGCTCCAACATATTGAGGATCTATGGCCGAAAGAGCTTTCCCTGTTTCTTCGGCATGTATCTGCGAACGCTGCCGGCCGGCAATTCCCAAAAGAACGGTAATTGAAAGCTTAATACCAGCCTCTCGCGCTTTTTTCCCCATCTGAATTGCTTCTTTTGAAGTTACGCCCTTGTTGATATTCTTCAAGGTAACATCATCTCCTGTTTCAAGCCCCATGTAAGCTATACTGAGACCATGGGACCTTAATTCTTTCAATTCATCTATGGTCTTCATTTTCAGACTTTTTGCATTGGCATAGGTTCCCACTCTTGTTACCCATGGAAGTTTTTTTTCGATTTCAATTAAAATTTTAAGCAGTCTTTTTTGCGGAATAATCATTGCGTCTCCATCGCAAAGAAAGAGACGACGCTGTCTTTTACAATAATTCGCTGCAAAATCGATATCCTCCATAATAATAGAGTCCGGTTTTATTCTAAAACGCTCTCCACGATATGACCCGCAGAAAGTGCATTTATTCCGTGAGCATCCGACCGTTACCTGAAGTAAAATGCTGTTCGCCTCACTCGGCGGCCGTATCATATTTCCTTCGTAATGCATATTATCCTCCCTCTATCCCATATTTTTTATAAAAAGAGGCGGTTTTCACACAGGCTCTAAGGAATTTAAAAACATCGGGTCCCTCCATTGACGCTTTTTCCTTCCCTGCTGCAACTTGATGTACAAATTCTATTTCTTCCTTTCTGCCGGTGTTGATTTTTCCGTCAATCAGCTTCAATGAATTATGAATTATACTGTAAATCACAACAGGGCCGAATATCTTTTCTTCCAGATGATTCTTTGCAAGCTTTCCAATTATTTTATGATTGCTGATTTCAAGGGCCTTTGGCGGAGGCGTAAAATCAAGCAGTTCAGAGAACAATAAGAAAGACTCCTCTATTCCCTCAATAATCCCTCTGTCCAGAGCAGCTTCAGCATCTTTTACTATAAGATCAAGATCATTTTCATCAAAGGAAAGATCTAGCATCTCAACCGATTCTTTCTGGATTGTTCTTATGGATTCTGTCTTTTTACTTACAATGACATCGGAATCTTTTAATATCTTGATAGCATTTCTGATGCTGAGCATCTCCTTGATTGTAGGGCTCTTGCGTAAAGCGACATCTTCTACAGTTGTTTTATAAATAGCCAGCTCATTATCAAGAACCAAAATTCTTTTACTATCTTCACCCGGGTCAAGAATATATAACTCCAAATCACGTTCCCGCCTGCACTGAACCGATCTCATTTCAAGAAGAGCGCGCATTGTCGCCTTATCAATCTTTATACCGCTATCCGGAGGCCCAATAGAGTTGATCGCTTTTTTAGACAATTCGTCGATTTTGATCTTTTTTAAAAGATTTTCTTTAAAAGACATGCCTCCTCCCCCCCCCTTGTCTGAAATCGCCTGAAATCGTTTGAAATCGATTTTTGCCCGTAAATTGCGCCTCAATTAAAAATACTATTTAAAATTATCATAGATCAAAGAATATGTAAACCACGTACTTTCACGGTAAATTATAATCTAATAATGCGAATTAAGGGTTGACCAATCCACCGGAATCCTCAGTGTTGAAAGGTCCCCGCTTTTAACACATAAAGAAGAGCAGCGATGGATTGGCGTGATCTCTTAATAAGTCTTTTTTGCCTATGTTTGTCAAAAATATAAAGAAGAACTTTGGCTTTATTGTCAAAGAATGAGCAATAACCGAAAAAAAACAAGATTCAAATTGCATCTGAAGTCAGATCCTATAATGAACTTTCAGTATACATT
>CAZRLQ010000032.1:12133-13308 GCA_964600725.1 uncultured Desulfobacterales bacterium | reverse complement strand
GTTGCGGTACGCCTTCGGCGCGTTAGAGATATTTAGAGCCTAATTACAACTTCAGCCTGAAACAAAGTGAGCAAAATTGTCTAACAAAAAATTAAAATCGGCAACGTCTGCTGCAGGCAGGTAAAAGTGTAAACCAAGTTTGAAGGATGCCAAATGATGTTACGACTTTGTTTGATAATAAATTATATGATCTTTTTTCTTTATCACAATCTTGTTGCTCTGAACAAAATGTTCAATATATTTTAGAATTTCATTTTTATGAACATTTAGTCCGCTGGATATGTCGGACAGGGAACAGGGACGCCTTGCAAGAAGATCCAAAAGCTCTTCTTCAATATTAATCCTTCTTTCATGTTTCTTTGAATCCGCATATGGTACGATTATTTCAGCCTTTTCTCCCAAAACACTGCAAAATTTCAGCAGTTTTTCAGAAGAAACCTGTCTCGCGTAGATTTCTGCCGAAGGACGAACAGCCGTGTTAATATGAACCTTGTCAGGATTGATCTTTTCAATCCATTCTTTAAACATCGTCGCGTCATTTTCTGATGAATTGATACCATCCAATAAGAATACTTCAAGCCATATCTCTTTCCGATATTCTTTTCGGAAGTCCATCAGTCCTTTTACCGTATCTATGAATTTAATATCTGAATGCGGCCGATTGATGGTTTCAAACATTTTTTGATTATAAGCATCAAGAGACGGAATTACCACATCAGCTTCAATGATCGATCTTCCTACCCGTCTGTTGCCAAACAAAGAACCGTTTGTTAAAACAGCTACTGGAATGTCTGTCTTTTTTTTAATTTCATGAATCAAGAATTCAATCTCGGAGTTTAAAGTGGGTTCTCCTGAACCGGCCATTGTGATATAATCCATGCAGATATTTTTCAGCAGTTTCAGGTCCAGTTGTTTTAGTATTTTTTCTGCATCTATATAAGGTTTCTGCGTGATTGTTTTTTTAGTGGTTCGTCCGAGTTGGCAGTAGATGCAGTCATACGAACAGATTTTGTAAGGTACCAGGTCAACACCCAAAGAAAGACCGAGTCTTCTTGAAGGAACCGGACCATAAATATAGCTTTTTGCCATTTTATTATATCCTCCGGATAAACGGGTAAGGAACGGGGATGGAATGGATGGTCGCCAATCTCATTAATTTTAGTCTTTACATTTAA
>CAZRLQ010000032.1:8242-12033 GCA_964600725.1 uncultured Desulfobacterales bacterium | reverse complement strand
TCATTTACTTTAAAACATGAAAGGAGATTAATTATGGCTAAAATGAATGATGAAATGAAAACATTGTTTAACGAAGTGCCTATCTGTGTTTTTGCTACAGCAGATAAAAGCGGTGTTCCTAATGCAGTACCGATACACTACACTAAAATCATGGATGATGCAAAGATTATGCTGGTCGATAATTTTATGAAAAAAACAATAGAGAACATCAATGCAAATCCAAATGTATCTATATCTGTATGGAAAGAAAAAACAGGTTACCAGTTTAAAGGAACTGCAAAAATTGAAACATCTGGCGCCAATATGGACCTGGGAACGGAAATGGTAAAAAAGGATGTTCCTGAAGCAAAGCCTAAAAGTGTTGTTATTGTAGATATTGATTCAATTTACATTACCAGTCCCGGCCCTGAGGCGGGAAATAAGGTCGAGTAAGGAGTTATTGGATTTATATTTGATCTGCATTTCTTATAATATCGGACATTGAAGGTTTCGGGAAGGTTCCTGCAGCACACTGCCGGAACCTTCAGTTAATATTCTATTTCAATAAACTTATCCCCTTGAATTCGGAGAAGATACGGTTTTTTCCGGGCATCCCCGTTTTCGTCAAATGAAGTTGCTCCTGTTACTCCTCGATAATCAGAATTTATCAGTCTGTTTTTAAGTGTGCTTTTGAATCTAACATCAGGGTCGCTGACTATATAAAACAGAATCATGGCAGTGTCGTAGGATATCGCTTCTATGAATCCTGGTTTTTCTCCGAATGTTTTGCTGAAAAGCGTTACAAAATCTTTGACTCTTTTTGATCTGCTTTCGGCAAAAAAACCTTCGGTTATTACGGCGCCCTGGATAAATTGCCGCGCCATTTTGATAAGTTTGTCGGAATGCCACAGATTGGTTCCCAAAAGATATATATTCTCTACATTATAATAGGCCAGTTGTGGTATAATAAGACCTGCTTTAGCGGGAGCGTCGGGTATGAAGAGAGCATCAAAATCAACAATTGGTTCGGGGGCTCCGGGTCCTCTGTTTTTAGTTTGAACCTCTCCGTTTCTTAAATCTTTGGGTATTTCATAGTAGAGCCCCACAAGTTTTTTTATGGGAGAAGCAAAATCCGTATGAGCAGGGTTGTAAGATTCAATGCCGACAATTTTGCCGCCGCTATCTAAAACTTCATCCCAGAACCGGTTCATAAAAGTTGTCCCGTACTTTTCGTTCGGATAGAGTATTGCAAAACGTTTTAGCCCAAGTCTTTTTGTTATATAAGATACAATGATACTGGCCTGCGTTTTCGGGGTTAGAAAATTTCTGAAAACGTAATCTCCTATTTCTGTAATATGATCTTTCTGTGTTAAAGTAATTATAGGAATTCGGTTCCTTTGAGCTTCTAAAGCAGCAGATCTTGCAGTTATAATCGGCCCTATAATGGCGGCAACGTGCTCTTTGGATAAATCTTTGACAGCTTTTAGAGACTTGTCCTGATCAGATTCTGTATCTTTGACGAGTATTTTGACTTCAGGATGTATGTTTTGTGAGCTGAATTGATTCATGGCCAGTTCTATTCCCTTGAGCGCCCGGTTTCCAAAAATTTTGTACGGGCCGCTGAGAGGAAGCAGGCACCCTACAGTATAACGGTTATATAGGGATCTTTGTTTAATTTCTTCCAACAGTTCTTTTGCCTGTTGTGAATTTTCATGTTCGGGAAATTTTTTGACAAATTTCGATAGCGCTTCTTCAGCCTGGTCGTATTTTTCTTCATCAACCCTGTTAAGTCCTAACTGATACATCAAATATCCTTTTGGCAGCTTTTCTTTACAACTTTTCAAAAGAGATAGAATCTCCGCTGAAGTAAGCTGCGTGACAGCATCTTTAAATTTTACAATAATATCTGTTTTTTCCAGGCCGTTTGAATTTTTAAGCGCTGCGATATAAAAATAGACGGCATCTGCCGGAGAACCTTCAGCAAGGTAACTATTTCCAAGCATTGTATATATTTTCAGAATCTGAGTTCTGGAAAGATCATATTTGAAAAGATTATCGGCCTCGTCTATTATTTTTTGATAATTGCCTCTGTTGTAAGATACTGCAAGTATGTTAATCTTGGCATCTATGGCAAAAGAAGTGTCAGGAAACTTGTCGATTAAGCTTGCGTAAGTATTTAGTGCTTTGTCATTATTTCCAAGTAATGTATGAATTGTTCCGGTTTTCAGCATGGCATCCGGAGCCAAAGGACTGTCAGGAAACCGTGAAATATATTCCTTATAAAGCTCAAGTGCTTTTTTATAAGCATTTACCTGAAACATTTGATCCGCTTTTGAGAACAATTTACTTCCGGGAGCAACTCGCTCAGGCAAAGGAGGAATTATCTCTTTTGGACTGCAAGACCAGAAAAATAGCGCTGCAGTCAGTATAATAATCTGTATCTTTGGCTTCATAATCAGCTCGAAATTTTTCTTGCAATGTTTTGCATCATCTGTTCTACTACCATAAACATAATCTCTTTTGGATGAAAGTCTTTTGGAGCTTTTTCCATAAACATATCCGTTACTTCTTCTGCGCTTTCTTTTACGTCGTTAGTACGGGCGTAAGAAACTTTAAGAATTTTTTCAGTTTTTATAGCGGAATCGATCGATCTTTGCAGAAAAGTTTGGGCGTCCTTTCCGGTCATTGCGCCAAAATGTTCTGCCAAAAAAATATTAATATCATATTTTGACATTTTTTTCAGGCTGTTTTGGTATTTGTCAAAATCGGAGTTTGCAGCGGTAAAAATCTGGTCTCCAAAAGGAATGCCTCCTGCATCAGAAGCAAACATGGCCTTTTCTTCAGGCACATATATGGCAATGGAACAGGAAGAATGACCCGGAGCATCTATAACTTCCATTGTAAGATCGTCACAGGAGAGTATATCACCGCCATGCACAATATCTTCAATTTCAATCTCAAAAGGAGATAATAAATTTTTTGCTTTATTTTCATATTTGTTTCTTTTCAGAATTAACCGGTTCAGATGATCTATGGTTTTTAAAACCTTGGGTGAAGATAGAAGCTCTTTTGCTTTTGCAGATGCTGTTACTTTTACCCATGGCCATTGTTTTTTTAAAAAAGGTACGGCCCCGCAATGATCGAAATGGGAGTGAAGAATAACAATACGCTTGATTTTGGCTTCTTCAATATTGAGATC
This sequence comes from uncultured Desulfobacterales bacterium, assembly GCA_964600725.1. Classification (GTDB taxonomy): domain Bacteria; phylum Desulfobacterota; class Desulfobacteria; order Desulfobacterales; family CAZRLQ01; genus CAZRLQ01. Next base: position 8,855 of record CAZRLQ010000032.1, on the reverse strand, counting down.
TTTGATCTGTTTAATTATATCGGAAACAGTATGAATCATTCCTCCGCCAAGCATGGCATATTCTTCTTTTCCTTTTAAAATATATACACATGATTCCTTTCTGCCTAAAAAATGTATTCTGCCGGTAATTTTTCCAGGTTTGTCAATAATCACTTTTTCTCCTTTTTGGGCGTACTTTCAGGCATCGGCCGCGGCTAACGGAGCAGAAACTGCCGGATGGCAAAAAATAAGGTCAAAAGCCGACCAAGAGCCGATTCGTTCAGGAACTATGAGGCTATCCTAAAATGAGAAATCTTTTGCAAGGTCAAGGAAGGCGAAGATTTTAACCGATTTGAATACACCCACGTATTTTGAGGATTAAAATCTTCGCCTGATCTGTCTGCGTGCGCCTGCCTGTCGCGGTTGCGGCACATACAGGGACACGTACAGGCAGGCACAGAGATTGCGGAAAATAGCCATTTCAGGACAGCCTCAGAGGAAAGATTCGCATCGGCTGTTCTTATCTAACAGACATTTTCTCAAATAACCTGTAATGAATAACAAATCAAGGTTGATTGCGATTTCGTATCTTTATTTATGGGTATTATTCAATATATCAAGATATTTTCGTAAA
>CAZRLQ010000032.1:0-8142 GCA_964600725.1 uncultured Desulfobacterales bacterium | reverse complement strand
TGCAGCAGAAGCAATAAAAATAGATCAATACTTAGAGATTGTTTTAAGACGACGCTGGTTGATTATCATACCATTTTGCCTTTCAATGATGGCAGGTATATATCTTGCTTTGACTCTGCCTAAATATTACAGCGCAGAGACTTTAATTCTGGTTCAACCCCAAAGGGTCCCTTCAAGTTATGTTCGATCGATTGTGTCAACTGACCTTGATTCAAGGCTCAGCACCTTGTCCCAGCAGATAATGAGCCGTACAAATCTGGAAAATATTATAAATGAGTTTGAACTTTTCCATGGTCCGGATTTTGAAAATATGTTTATGGAAGATAAGGTTTCAAGCATGCGGAAAAGAATTAAAGTTAAATTGACAAGAGCCAGAAGGGGTGCTGATGCATTTTCAATATCATTTAAAGGTAAAGATCCTGAAAAAGTAATGAAAGTGGCAAATGCTCTGGCAACTTATTTTATCGATGAGAATTTGAAAGTCAGGGAAGCTCAGGCTATTGGGACAAGTGATTTTCTTCAGGATGAATTGGCCGTGATGAGAGGCAAACTGGAAGACGTTGAAAAAGCCCTTAGGGAATACCGGAAAAAGTATATGGGAGAGCTTCCAGAGCAGCTTGATTCCAACTTGAGAATTCTTGACAGGCTTCAGGAGAATTTAAGTGAAAAGCAGCAAAGTCTCAGAGAAGCAAGAGCCAGTCTGGCTGAATTGCTAAAAATGCGGCAGCAGACTCAAGTCATACAAACACCAGATGGTATGGTTCATGTAGAAACACCGGTATCATCCCTTGATCAGTTGAAAAAAAGGCTGGCTGATCTTGAAAACAGGTATACAGACCTGCATCCTGACGTTATCAGACTTAAGAACAGGATTGCCGGACTTGAGGCAAAAGCTGAAACAGAGGCGGAAAGAGCAGCCGGAGATTCAGATATTGAAAGATCAGAAACCGAAACAGGCTTTATTGCGGCAAACAATAGACAGGTTCTGGAAACAAAAAGAGAGATAAGCTTCCTTGGGTCTGAGATTTCAAAGTTAATCCGTCAGATAAAAATATATGAAAAACGGGTGGAAGATACACCGAAGCGGGAGCAGCAGCTTTTAGCGTTGAAAAGGGATTATCAAAATATTCAAAGTACATACAATTCTCTTTTGGCGAGAAAGCTGGAAGCGGAAATAGCGGTCAATATGGAGAGAAAGCAAAAGGGTGAGCAGTTTCGCATTTTAGATTCAGCCAGGCTGCCGGTAAAGCCGGTGGAGCCTGACATGAAAAAACTGTTTATGCTGGTGGTAGCGGCCGGACTTGGTATCGGAGGGGGTATGATCTTTATGCTGGAATATTTTGACACCTCTTTTAGAAAACCGGATGATATTGAATCTTATCTGGGAGTTTCAGTGCTCGCCACAGTCTCTTCAATATATCATTCAAAAGACAAAATATGGCGAACCATTAATCAAAGTTTAAGTGTTTTTTCGCTTATGGCCGCATTTATTCTATTTGCAGGATTTGCTGTTCTCTGTCTTAAGGGAGTTGATCAAACAATTGAGTTTATAAGGAAATTTGTTGATCTATAAAAATTAAACTAATCCGGGGCAGCTTATCGTGTAATTTATGCCTTATGTTAAAACAGGTGGATGATTTGGGTAAGGTTTCAGATGCATTAGAAAAATTGAATAAAGTGAAAAAACCGGCGGTTTCATCGGAAAAAAAACTTCAAACTATTGTTAATGATGAATCCAAAAGAAGGTTAATTCAACTCAATGTTAATGATACTGATAATAAAAAATCTGAAATTGTCGACAGATCTTCAGAAAAATCCGAAGTTTTGTTCAGGCGGGAAAATATTGATAAAAATCTTATTTCTTTTTTAAAGCCTATGTCGTTTGAAGCCGAACAGTTTAAAAAGTTAAGGACAAATATTCTGTTTCCTGTTTCAGGAAAACCGCCCCGCTCCATAATGGTTACCAGCGCTGTCCCGGAGGAAGGAAAATCTTTTGTATCTTCAAACCTGGCAGTAAGTATTGCCCAGGGTATCAATGAATATGTTCTTCTTGTGGACTGCGATATGAGAAGACCATCTATACATAACTGGTTCGGGTTTGGAGACGTACCTGGATTAAGCGATTATCTTTCAAAGGGTATTGCATTATCTTCTCTGTTAGAAGGAGAGGTGCGTGAAGACATTTTGACTAAGTACTATCTTTCAAAGGGTATTTCATTATCTTCTTTGCTTCTAAAAACAGCGGTAAAAAAATTGACGATTCTGCCGGGAGGCAATCCGGTCAATAATCCTGCCGAACTTTTGTCTTCGGAACAGATGTCAAAATTTTTAAGGGAGGTCACAGAGAGATATATGGATCGTTTTATAATTATTGATACACCACCGCCTCATTTGACATCTGAAACAAATGCTCTTGCAAGACAGGTCGACGGGATTCTTCTGGTGGTAAAGTGCGGAAATACGCAGCGTAAACTTGTCGCTGGTTTGATGGAAATGTTAGGGAAAGAAAAGATACTTGGAGTTGTTATGAACAGGTTTGACATGCGTTCATCAAATTATTACGGCAGATACGGGAAATATGAAAAATATTACGGGAAATAGGCTGTTGCCGCATACCGACAATTTCTGCTTAAAATGATATATCAGAGCTGTACTTCCATTTCCATCGGCTAAGAACAGAGTTTACAGGTTTTCAAACAGACCCTTAGAAATAGAGATGTTAAGATTATTCAGAAAATATTATCCTGTACGAAACATCTTTTTTGTAATTTTTGAGGGGATATTTATCTATATTTCGGTTTTGTTTTCTGGCTGGATAATTGCCGGCATTGAATTATATGATTTTGACAAATGGTTGTTCCTCAAGACATTTCTTGTCACTTTTTTATGTCAAGCATCTCTTTATTATAATGATCTGTACGACCTGAAGGTCACAAACAGTTTTTTAGAATTAGGCATACGTCTTTTTAGAGCTCTTGGATTTGCCGCCATCTTTTTGGCTTTTATTTATTTTATATTTCCGAAAGCAAACATTGGAAGATGGGTTTTTATTGTGAGCATCGCTTTTGCCATACCTATTATTGTATCCTGGCGTTTTTTCTATAAAATAATCTTGGACCGGGGCATATTTGATCAGAAAATCATTTTGTTGGGTTCTGATAAGCTGGCAAAAAAAATAATTGATGAAGTGAATGAAAGAAAAGATTCCGGTTATACTGTATCTGCAGTTGTCCCGGAATACGGCATTGATGCTGATTTTAAAATTGATAAAAAGACGGTTGTAATGTCCGGTGATCAATATGAAGGTCTTTGTGAAATAGCAAAGGGAATGGGAGTTAAAAAGATAGTCGTCGCTCTTAAGGAGAAAAGAGGGGGGGTATTTCCGATAAGGGAACTTTTAAATTGCCGGGTAAGCGGCATTGATGTGCTTGAAGGGAACAGTTTTTATGAGATGCTGACAGGCAAACTGATTGCGCAGCAAGTAAATCCAGGCTGGCTGATTTTTTCAAAAGGTTTTCGGAAATCCTGGTTCCGGCGTTTTTCTAAACGTGCAGCGGATATTGTTTTATCCTTTGTCATGATGGTTGTGCTTTTGCCTCTTATAGTCATAGTTGCTGTATTAATAAAGATCGATTCAAAAGGACCTGTTCTTTTCTCCCAGGACAGGGTAGGGGAGGGGAGAAAGGAATATATGGTTTACAAGTTTCGGTCAATGGTACAAGATGCCGAAGAAAAAACCGGACCTGTATGGGCCCAGGATAAAGATGACCGGATTACACGGGTTGGAAAATTCATTCGGAAATGGCGCATTGATGAGGTCCCCCAGCTCTGGAATGTGTTTAGAGGGGAAATGAGTTTTGTAGGCCCTCGACCGGAACGTGAGTATTTCATAAAACAACTGGATGAAGTTATTCCATATTACGGCCAGCGATTTACCGTTAAACCAGGTTTAACAGGTTGGGCGCAGGTTTGCTTCAGTTACGGTGCATCTGTGGAAGATGCCATGGAAAAACTTAATTATGATCTTTTTTATATAAAGAATATGTCGATTTTCATGGATCTAATGATTTTACTTCGTACAGTAAAGACCGTACTTACTGGAGAGGGTGCCCGGTAATCTTTCGGGATGCCGCCTAAGAGGCTGTCCTGAAATGGCTATTTTCCGCAATCTCTGTGCCCGCCTGCGCGTGTCCCTGTATGTGCCGCAACCGCGGCAGGCAGGCGCAGACAGACGCAGACAGGCCGGGTTCTTTGACCTTGTAAAAAATTTCTCATTCCCGGACAGCCTCCCATGCTTCCGATAGGGAAAATAAAAATTGTATTAAATCAAGTTGTTAATCGGTTTTAGCAAGTGGAATCGACAGGGCGGAGCTATAATTCCAGCAATTTCTCCAAACATAGCAAAATTCGATAATGGATATTAAATCAAAAAAAGTTCTTGTTACAGGAGGAGCCGGATTTATCGGTTCACATCTTGTTGGTGCCTTGACAGCCAAAGGCTGCTCGGTTGCAGTTATCGATAATTTGTCTTCAGGCAGCCTTTCAAATCTTGACTCGGCAAGAGAAAATATTTCATTTTACAACGGAGACATAAGAGATAGAGATCTGCTGATGGAAGCATCTGACGGATGCGATATAATTTTTCACCAGGCCGCTGTGGTTTCTGTACCTCAAACAGTTGAAAATCCAGTTGAATCAGCCATGGTAAATGAAATTGGCACTCTTTTTGTTTTGGAAGCAGCCCGCAGAAACAGTGTAAAACGGGTTGTTTTAGCGAGTTCGTGCGCTGTTTACGGTGATGATCCCCATCTTCCCAAACAGGAAAAGATGAATTCCAGACCGGTCAGTCCTTACGCCGTACAAAAGCTTTCAGGAGAATATTACGCCCGTCTTTACTCCGATCTTTACGGAATTGATACAATCTGCCTTCGTTATTTCAATGTTTACGGACCAAGGCAGGATCCATCATCTGATTATTCCGGTGTAATATCGATTTTTATGACAAAGGCGGCCAATAATAAGCGTCCTGTAATTTATGGCGGTGGGAGCCAATTCAGAGACTTTATCTTTGTGCAAGATGTTGTAAGGGCAAATATTCTCGCCGCCTCTGCTCATGAAGTAAGGGGAAAAACATTTAATATCGGCTCTGGGATGTCCATAACTATAAACAGGCTGTGGGAGATGGTCAGCAGGATAGCCGGCATTGATCGTAAGCCTGAATATAGACCGTCAAGGCAGGGAGATATTTTCGGCTCTGTTGCCGATATTGATCAGGCAAAATCATTTCTTGGATTTAAGCCTGAATGTTTATTTGAAAAAGGGATCGAAATTACATTTCAATGGTATAAGAGATTTCAGGGTCAATGATTAGCGTTTCTTAACTATTACCAACTATTACCGGATAAAACTCGAGAAAATATTACAATGAATATTGAATTTGAAAAAGTTATTGTTACCGGTGCTGCCGGATTTATCGGTTTTCACCTTTCCATGCGTCTTTTAAAACAGGGATATCATGTAACAGGTATTGACAACCTGAATCCCTACTATGATGTCAACCTTAAGAAAACACGCCTTGAAATGCTGAAAGATTTTGAGAATTTCGCTTTTTTTAAAACAGATATTTCTAATGGCAGCGGACTGGAGAAGATTTTTCAAAACAGCCGGTTTGATGTTGTGGTAAATCTTGCTGCCCAGGCAGGTGTAAGGTATTCATTAGAAAACCCTAATGCCTATGTGGATTCAAATCTGGTCGGCTTTGTCAATCTTCTTGAATGCTGCAGGCATTACAGAGTTAAACATCTGGTTTTTGCCTCTTCCAGCTCTGTTTACGGGGCAAATACAAAAATGCCTTTTTCCGTTCATGATAACGTTGATCATCCTGTATCTCTTTATGCTGCATCAAAAAAAGCAAATGAGCTCATGGCGCATACATACAGTCATCTATTTGATCTTCCCTGTACCGGACTAAGGTTTTTTACGGTTTACGGCCCCTGGGGCCGTCCAGACATGGCTCTTTTTCTTTTTACAAAGGCGATTTTGAATAATGATCCCATCAGGGTCTTTAATCATGGCAAGATGCAGAGGGATTTTACCTATATAGATGATATCATTGAAGGGGTTGTGAGGACAATGGGCAGGCTTCCGGAACCTGATCACAAATGGAGCGGGGATTCTCCTGATCCCGGAACCTCATATAAGAGATACAGGATATACAATATTGGCAATAACAATCCCGTTGAACTGATGAAATTTATTGAACTCATAGAACAGAGTCTTGGCAAAAAGGCAAAAAAGGAGCTTTTAGATCTTCAGCCCGGGGATGTGGTCGCAACATATGCTGATATTGAAGATTTGGTAAGGGATGTCGGTTTTAAACCAAAGACCTCCATTGAGACGGGAATCAAGAATTTTGTTTCATGGTTTAAAGATTATTACAATTATAAAAAGAGTTAACAAAAGGTAGATTTATGAAACTAACCATTGTGGGAACCGGATATGTAGGTCTTGTTACAGGGACAGGTCTGGCAAATTTGGGAAATGACGTAATATGTTTAGATGTTGACAAAACAAAGACAGATGTTTTGGCAAAGGGTGAGTTAACGATATATGAGCCCGGCCTGGGAGAAATATTTAAAAGAAATCTTAAAGGCGGAAGGCTGAAATTTACGGATGATGCCATAAAAGCAGTGCAGGAATCAGAAATTATTTTTATCTGCGTAGGCACACCATCCAATGAATTATATGAAGCCGATCTGACTGCGGTCGAGGATGTGGCCAGGGCCATCGGCAAATATATGAATGGTTACAAGATAGTTGTAAATAAAAGTACAGTGCCTGTAGGTACAGCCGATCTTGTGAAAAGCATAATTAAAGAAAACCAGCAAAAAGAGGTAGATTTCGATGTTGTTTCAAATCCTGAATTTCTAAGAGAAGGGGCTGCTGTTAAAGATTTTGAGAATCCTGACAGAATTATTATCGGAACAGACAGTGAAAAGGCCGAAGAGATCATGACCTCTTTGTATCGCTCTGTTGCAAGAACGGACAGGCCGATTATGGTCACAGATATAAAGAGCGCAGAGATTGTTAAATATGCGAGCAACGCCATGTTGGCCACACGGATCAGTTTTATGAACCAGCTTTCATATCTGTGTGAGAGAACAGGTGGGGATATTAAGGAAGTGGCAAAGGGTCTCGGTCTTGATAGCCGGATAGGCCCGCGATTTTTGCATGCCGGCCTTGGATATGGCGGCAGTTGTTTTCCAAAGGATGTTAAAGCGCTGATATCCACTTTAAAGAAGCATGATTGTGATTCTGATCTGTTTGAGGCTGTTCACAGAATAAATGAAAAGCAGAGGTCAGTTGCAGTTCATAAACTGAAATCGGTTTTAGAGATAAATGAAAGTACTGTTGCTGTCTGGGGCATATCCTTTAAACCAAAAACCGATGATATAAGAGAAGCTCCGGCACTTCATATCATCAGGAACTTGCAAAATCTTGGTGCAACAATTCATGCATATGACCCGGCAGCGGTTAAAAATGCAAAAGAAGTGTTAGACGGTGTCAGGTTTTTTGAAAATCCATATGAAACTATCCGTGATTCCGACGCATTAATTATCGCTACCGAATGGGATGAATTCAGGAACCTGGATATGAGGGCGGTAAAGGTTTTGTTGAAAAAACCGGTTATTATTGACGGAAGAAATATCTACGATCCAGAGGAGATGAGAAAGCTCGGATTTCAATATGCAGGGGTCGGGAGATAATAAGAGTAACCCTGGATGTAATTTATGGCTGTTGGTTAACAGCAACGATCTCGTTCCCAGTCTCTGCCTGGGAACGGATGCTAATGCTTTGCCTTTACAGTGCGGGCAAGTGGCCTCCGGCCCAGGCGCACAGGAGACAAAGCCTCCAAGACCGACATTATAGTCTGCACCATATGGCTATGGAGTAAATATGAAAATTAATTCTATATATTACAAAGACTTGTGTTACATTAATGCCGTAAAGTCATATGGCACAGACTATAGTAGTTTACACTTTTAACGGTTCTCGTTCCCGCGCTCCGGCGCGGGAATACATACCATACAGGTTCCCGCGCTGGAGCATGGGAACCAGGCGAAAAGCAGCATCCCTGCCTGC
>CAZRLQ010000031.1:0-13359 GCA_964600725.1 uncultured Desulfobacterales bacterium | reverse complement strand
CGGTCCCGAAGGCCAGAAGGTGCGCAGGCTCTACATGGAGCAGGGCCTTGACATTCATCTGATCGGCAATAAATCCGGGCTTGCCGGTCAGATCTCAGAATGCCTGCGATGCAAGCCGTTTTTCTCCTTTGACGCTGCAGGAAATGAAAGGGTACGATTCGCGCTGGTCTCTGTAAAAGATAAGCATGAGGGAAGGAAAACAGGGGTAAAAGAGATTATTGAAGGTTACAGGAACAGAGAAAAGTGGGACGGGGGCGCCGTTTCAGGAATTTGCATCGAATTTGTCACACCTGTGGAGATCCGCAGGAAAGGCAGGATCATAGACAACCCCAAAGATATGACATTTAACGTATATCTCAGTGCTCTCATCGAACGGATAAGGGGGCTTGCAAAGGTTCATTGCGGATTTAAAGGAGAAATGCCCTTTTTCGAGGATACCGCCTCTGCTGGAAGAGAAATGAGAACAGACAGCAGTGCGCTGGTTTTCGTCAGCCGAAAGCCAAGAGGAAAAAACAAGGAATTTGCAGGGGGATTAAAGGGACAGCTCCTCTTTTGGGGTGACCTGATTCCTTATTTTCCCATGATTCTCCTCGGGGAGGCCCTCCACATCGGGAAAAAGACGACTCAGGGACTTGGCCGGTACCGGATCGTGGATATATACTCTGCGTCAACTGCTGTCAGCTAAAGCAGACGGCTTGCGGTGACACGCACTCTGCAACCAGGCACGTTAAATGGGTTCCTGCGCAAAGAGCATGGAAAACGGACTCATTTATGGAGTCGGGAAAAACAGAATATACAATTTTTCAAAAAAAATTAAAAATTTTTGTTTGACATAACATAATACGACATATCGGAAAAACTAAAGAAATTCAATAAATTCCCAGCAATCTTGAATGGTTATCAGTCCAGTTCAAGCCCCCGGTTCTTAAGTCAACAGCATTGCCTTTACCACCATGGACCTCTTTCCTGGTAAGTCTCAATAAATTTTTCAATAGAACGGTCATAGTTTTTTTCTATATCATCGGGGAAAAAACAGGCTGGAAACTGTCCCATCTGCCAGTGATATTTTATACACTCACAGCAGACGCCTTTCCTGCTGCATGGTTCATAAGTGCAATTACATCTTGCCCTGTTTTCCTCAATAGTGCATTTTCTCTCCATAACTTACCTCCCTGTCTGTCTTGATGAAAAGCATCGCAAATTATGAGTCTGTTTCAAAAAGAGAAAAATAGAAATCATACCAGTTTTTCCCCATGATTTTTTCTATTGCATCCAAAGGATAGCCGCCTCTTTTATAAAAAAGTTCCGCCAGGTTTTTTAGCTTTGAGATATCTTCAAGTCCATTGTTAACCGAATCAAATCCGCACAGGTCGGATCCCAGTGCAATGCCGTCTGCCCCATATTTCTGGGCAATAAAGTCAATATGTTTGAAAACGTCTTGAATACCGGCAGTATTATCCTCTGAAAGCATCTCCGGGTTTATGGTAATCCCGATGATCCCGTTTCGCTGGAGAATGATTTCTATCTGCTCTGCGGAAAGATTTCTCGGATTATTGCAGAAATATCGAACGCCTGTATGGGAAGAAATCATGGGTCCTTTAAAAAGGTCGATAACTTCTCGGAAACATGGATCGGAAAGATGAGCCAAATCAACGGCGAATCCATTGATATCAAGGAATTTAACAAGTTTTTTACCTTCTTTGGTAAGCCCGTCAGGATATTTCACACCATTGCCGTCGCCGATACGGTTTTTCCCCGCATGCGTAAGTCCTGCTACTTTAAGACCTTTCTCATGAAGTCTTTCTATTCCCATCTCCAAAAGCGCATCACTGTTTTCCAGAAGAAATATGGTGCCGGCTTCTTCTTTCATGCATAATTCGAGTTCTTTTCCGGTTTTAATTTTATACAGGCCAGTTAGGTATTTATCTGATATCTTAAAAAGATTTTCAAGATATTTAACCGACCGGCCCGGGCCGTTATATTCATCAGGGCAGTAGAATGCCGTTACAATTACCCTGATATTTCCTGTTTTCAATTTTTCCAGGGTGACCGGCCCCTCTGAAATTTCATTAAACGAAATATCAGGATGGAAGCGACTCATTTCATAAAGAAGATCTACATGGCCATCTATAATCGGCAGCTCTGAATTATTGTTGTTCAATCTGTTTTATCCTCTTCCTTACCCTTTTATCTCATCTTCGATCCGCCTCTGCCCGATTCTCAATTCCAAAATCTTCAAAACAGGGGCCCCTATCTGTACGCTTTGATAAACCAGCTTCGTATCAGTTCAAAAAGATTCTGATGTTTCCGTATCTTCCACCAGACACTCCCTTTTTCCTGAATCTTCCAGGGGGGATCAAAAAGTTTGTATTCGCCATCGAGAAAAGATATGATATTTTCAAAACTCATACCGGAATAGGGATCACTAACTTTCCCGCCGAGCCAGTCTTCTTCCTTTGCGACTTCCGTTGACCAGGAAAAGGGATCGGAAAAAAGGAAGTGCGCCCCTGATTTTTTTGCGGTTCTGTCTATTTCTTTGAGATGAGATATCGGTGAATCTATTTTATCGATAATATTAAGAGAAGCAATAGAAGAGAAGCTGTTTGACGGAAATGGAGCACAAAGAGCATCCCCTACAATAAATTCCACATTTTCTGGTTTCCAGGTTTTCAGGCATTCAATGGTGCGCCTTGCCATTAAACGCCCCTCAATCGGCTGGGAAAATTCAAGCCGGCCCTCTGTCATAAGATTTCTTGCGGCCTGTATAAGTCCTGTTGAATTATCGATTCCTATGGCGAAATCGCTTTTACATCCCATTTCAAAAGTCATTCGGCCCGCCGCACATCCGGTATCAAATGAAATGCCGGCACTCTTTTCCAGCAGAGCAGCCCATTTAGCGTATGCACAGCTTGCTTCCGGATCATCAAAGATATCTCCGTAATGACTCCATAAATAAGAAGAAATCGTAAACGGGTTTTCATATACCAGACTTTGCGGCCGATATTCGGACCGCCTGGGCGATAAAAAAGCAATTCCATTTTTTATAGGGTATCTGGCTTTGCAAATACCGCATCTTAGTTCTCCATCTAAGATCTCACCGCCTTCTTGCTCAAAACTATGCAAAGTCAGATCTTCTTCCCTTGGAAGACAGGCGGGACAGATGATTAAATCGATAAGCATCTCTTTCATGATTGTATGAAGTCTTCCCCTCTAAGAGAGTGTTTGCCGTATAAGAGCGCTGCTTTTAAAGCTTGTCGGAAAACGTTCCCCTGTTGCCAGATCCAGGTGCAAGGTTTGAATTTTACTTGCATCCCCTTTATGGATGTGCCTCTGTCCAGTTTTTTCCGTAAGCAATATTTACCTTGAGGGGCACTTTAAGCGGCCAGATGCCTTCCATGATTCTTTTTATAAGTTCACTTGCGGTTTCAAGTTCTTCCGGCGGCAGCTCAAAAACAAGTTCATCATGAACTGAGAGAAGCATAGCCGCTTCAAGTCCTTTTTCCTTAAAAGCCGAACTGATTTTGATCATGGCCAGTTTTATCAAATCTGCAGATGTTCCCTGAATGGGCGTATTTATAGCTGTTCGCTCTGCAAATCCCTGCACGTTTCTGTTTTTACTGTTTATTTCGGGCAGAAGGCGGATCCGGCCAAGAAGTGTACTTGTTTTTTTTGTTTTTTTTGCATTTTCAACAGCCTGATCGATAAACTGCTTAACTCCGCAGTATCTTTCAAAATAGTTATCTATATAAGTTTGAGCCATTTTTCTGCTGATGCCGAGTTCTTTTGAAAGGCCGAAAGCTCCCATACCGTATATAATACCGAAATTTATGATTTTGGCCTGCCTTCTTAAATCCGGCGTTAAAAATGATGGAGGTGCTTGAAATACCTCGGCCGCTGTACGGGTATGGATATCTTCTCCATCCATAAATGCCTTGATCAGAATTTTATCATTTGAATAGTGGGCTAAAATTCTAAGTTCCATCTGAGAATAATCGGCTGAAACAAGAAGCCACCCCTTCCTTGGAATAAATGCGCTTCGTATATCCCTTCCCTCTTGTGTACGAATGGGAATATTCTGGAGATTCGGATTGGAACTGCTGAGCCGGCCGGTAGCGGTAACAGTCTGATTGTATGATGTATGAATACGTCCTGTCTTTTTGTTTACAAGTTCAAGCAGGGCATCAGCATATGTTGATTTCAGCTTGGCAAGAGTCCTGTATTTTAAGATCAGAGCCGGAAGTTCATGGTGATTTGAAAGCACAGTTAAAACATCTACATCAGTTGAATAATTTTTTAGTTTTTTAGTTTTTTTTTGTATCGGCAGCCTGATTTTTTCAAATAATATATACCCAAGCTGCTGTGAAGATTTAATATTAAATTTCTCTCCAGCAAGTGAATATATACTATCTTCAAGTATATTGAGCTGATGCTCAAACATCTTGGACAGGTCTTTGAGCTTGTTAATATCAATGGATACACCTTTTAATTCCATATCCATTAAAACAGAAATAAGGGGCATTTCAACATTTTCAAAAAGCTCTGCGAGGTCAAATTCATCCAGTTTAGCTGTTAATATATGATAAGCCTTCAAAGTAATATCCGCATCTTCACATGCGTAAGGCGCCGCCTTTTCGAGCGGAACAGAGGCAAAACTCAATGCCTTATTACCCTTTCCTGTTATTTCCTGATATGTAGTTGTTTTGTAATCAAGAAAATCGAGTGCAATCCGGTCAAGGCTGTGTGCTCGTTTCGAGGGGTTGAGAAGATATGATGCCAGCATTGTATCGAATATAACACCGGCTAACTTTATGCCATGAAGGTCTAATACGATCCAGTCATATTTTATATTCTGCCCCACCTTTTTGATACCGGGATTTTCAAGCAAAGGTTTAAGCCGGTTCAAGACATCCGGAAGCGGAAGCTGCCGGGGCACGCCGGTATAATCATGAGTACAGGGGATATAGAAGGCCTCATCAGCCTGCATGGAGAATGAAAGACCGACGAGCTTTGCAGCTATTGGATTTTTCGAGGTTGTTTCTGTATCAATCGCAAATAATCCGGCAGATTCGAGTTTTCCAACAAGATCTGACAAGATATTCATATCTTGAATCGTCTGGTAATTTTTTTTGGAGAAATTCAAAGAGGCCGGAATAAAATGCTGCAGCTGGCGAAATTCAAGAATTTTAAAAAGCCTGGAAAGCTTGTTATTGTCACGGTTTTTGAGTTTAAAGTCTTCCATGGAAAAGGATAGGGGGACATCAGTTTTTATAGTGACAAGTCTTTTGCTTAAGAAAGCCCGGTGCTTGTATTTAACAAGATTTTCGCTCTGCTTTTTTTTTGAAATTTTATGAATCTGTTCATATAAAGATTCTATGCAGCCAAAGCTTTTAATCAAGGCTTTGGCTGTTTTTGGACCAATACCCGGGACACCCGGAATATTATCGGATGTATCACCGGAAAGACCCATGATATCGACAACCTGGCCAGGCTCAACACCAAAAGATTCCCTTACGTCATTTGGATCTATTCTTTTTTCCTTCATGGGATCCCATACAGTAATATTGTCGGTAATCAATTGCATGAAATCTTTATCACCGGAAACCATCACAACGGTAAATCCGTTTTTTTCTGCAATGCGCGCCAGAGTGCCGATGAGATCATCAGCTTCATATCCCGGCATTTCAAGAACCGGAAAATTAAACCCGCTTACAATCTCTTTAATATATGGTATTTGAACCGATAGATCCTCAGGCATTGGAGGACGATTCGCCTTATAATCTTTATAGATCTCATGCCTGAAGGTAGGACCCTTTGCATCAAAAATCAGGACTACATATTCAGGATTTTGCTCATCTATCATCTTTAAAAGCATCCTGGTAAATCCATAAACGGCATTTGTGGGAAAACCCTCTGAATTGGAAAGTCCGCGGATTGCGTGATAAGCTCTATAAATATATGAAGATCCGTCTATAAGATACAATGTTTTTTTATTTTCCATAAGCAGCCTTGTAATATCTCCAGGTAATATTTCCAGCCTGTTTCTTTCTGACCGGGAAGAAAGGGTCTCGCGGCGCGGGGGTTAAATCATAAACCAGCCATCATATTAATTCTAATCACGGTTAATTTTGATTACTATATTATACACTTATGATAATAAGCAATACAGCAAAATTTTATACCATTATCTATTGATATAGCATCATAGTTTTTCCGGAAACTCAAGTAATTAATTGCCGCACTTTTATCTATTGCCAATTTATCATTATTGATTTATTTTGATTTTTTGTTTACATGATCCGAACATTTCAGATTTCATAACCTGAATTATTCATGAATTTCTAATAGAAAATCGTATTTGATTGATAAATAAAGGAATACTGGACATCCTTCTATAAGTTCAGTAAGTTCAAAAAATGGTTTGCGGGCTGCCCACAATTTTTATTCTTAAAAATCATCGGCGTTTCCTGCAAGCTATATGAACTGAAATAAGGAAGCAGCAACTATAATGAAAGCACTGCTTGCCCTTGAAGATGGGCGTACATTTAAATGCCGCAGCTTTACCGGTTCTGTTGAAACCTGGGGCGAAGTCGTATTTAATACAAGCATGACCGGATACCAGGAAGTTTTAACCGATCCTTCCTACAGCGGGCAGATAGTAAATATGACATATCCCCTTATAGGGAATTATGGTGTCAATCTCGAAGATATTGAGTCAGAACAGATACATGTTTCAGCTTTTCTGATAAGAGAATATCAGAGCCATCCAAGCAATTTCAGAGCGACTTCAACCCTTGCGGACTACTTAAAAAAGCATGGTGTGCCTGGAATCGAGCAGATTGATACCCGGGCATTGACAAGGCATATCCGAAATTCAGGAGCCATGCGGGCCTTTATATCCACAAAAGATATAGAACCTTTCTCTTTGGTAAAAAAAGCAAACCAGATTCAAAGTATGATAGGCCGGGACCTTGTCAAAAACGTGACAACAAAGACGCCTTACTATTGGATAAATGGGCGGCCTGTTTCATGTGGTCAAGAACAAAGAGCTTCGCTGGATAAAAACATATGGCAATTCAAAGGAGAAAAATATCGTGTCGCTGCCTTTGATTATGGAATAAAATATAATATCTTAAGATGCCTGGAAGCATCTAACTGTGAAATCGTTGTCGTTCCAGCTTCAACCGGGTCAGAAACCATCCGGTCAATAGAGCCGGATGGAATTTTTCTTTCCAACGGGCCTGGCGATCCTGAATCTGTTACATACGCTGTTGAAACCATCAGAGAATTGTTGGAATATAAACCCATTTTTGGAATCTGTCTTGGCCTTCAGCTTTTAGGGCTTGCCCTGGGGGGCAAAACTTTTAAGTTGAAATTCGGCCATCGCGGCTCCAACCAGCCTGTAAAAAACCTTATAACAGGCAAAATTGAAGTCACTTCTCAAAACCATGGATTTGCGGTTGATATGGAAAGCCTTAAGGATAAAGATATTGAAATTACTCATATTAACCTGAACGATAATACACTGGAAGGATTCAGACACCGGGCATATCCGATTTTGGCTGCACAATATCATCCAGAAGCTTCACCCGGCCCTCATGATGCAAAGTATCTTTTTGATGATTTTGCAAATTTAATGAAAAAAAACCTGAACCCTGGGTTGAATAACTTTTGCCTTAAGAGGCTGTCCTAAATTGGCTATTTTCCGCAATCACTGTGCCTTCCTTGATCTTGCAAAAAATTTCTCATTTCAGGACAATTTCCTAAGGTTCAGCGCTTCAAAATATGACCGGAGTCTGAGAAAAAGGGAGCGTATTGCAAAGGTCTCCAACCCTTGGAATAAATATAAAGAATAGCTATGCCTAAAAGGACTGATATACACAAAATTCTAATTATCGGAGCAGGTCCTATTATTATAAGCCAGGCCTGTGAATTCGACTATTCCGGAACCCAGGCCTGCAAAGCCCTCAGGGAGGAAGGATATGAGGTGGTGCTGATAAACAGCAATCCCGCCACAATCATGACAGACCCTGAAATGGCCGATTATACCTACATTGAGCCCGTTATACCTGAGGCAGTTGCTATGATAATCGAAAAAGAACGTCCTTGTGCGCTCCTTCCCACATTGGGCGGGCAGACCGGTCTGAATACAGCTATAAAGGTTGAAAAGCTCGGGGTGCTTGATAAATTCAATGTTGAAATGATCGGTGCCTCCATTGAATCTATCAAAAAGGCAGAGGACCGGGATCTATTTCGAACGGCAATGGAAGAGATAGGGCTTCGCATACCTAAAAGCGGTATTGTCACAAATGTGGAAGAGGCGCAGCTGATTGCCAAAAAAATCGGATTCCCCGTCATTGTCCGGCCCAGTTTTACATTAGGAGGAACAGGTGGCGGTGTTGCTTATAATCCGGAGGATCTGGAAAAATTATCCAGAGCGGGAATAGATGCAAGCTTAATTGGACAGATTATGCTTGAAGAATCCGTTTTGAACTGGAAAGAATTTGAACTGGAGGTGATGCGGGATAGAAATGATAATGTGGTTGTCATCTGCTCCATAGAGAATATGGATCCCATGGGAATACATACCGGTGACAGTATAACGGTTGCTCCCGCTCAGACACTGAGCGACAGGGAATACCAAAAGATGAGAAATGCATCTATTGCAATCATGAGAAAAATAGGTGTTGATACCGGTGGATCAAATGTTCAATTCGCCATAAATCCGAAAAACGGTGAAATGGTTGTAATTGAGATGAATCCAAGAGTTTCCCGCAGTTCAGCCCTTGCTTCCAAGGCCACCGGTTATCCCATTGCCAAAATAGCGGCCAAGCTCGCTGTTGGATACACCCTTGACGAAATTCCAAACGACATTACAGGTGAAACCCTTGCTTCCTTTGAACCGACTCTGGATTACTGCGTCGTCAAGATACCCCGCTGGACCTTTGAAAAATTTCCGGAAACACGGGATTATCTTACAACGGCAATGAAATCGGTGGGCGAGACCATGGCTATTGGCAGAACTTTTAAAGAAGCGCTGCAAAAAGGGCTTAGATCCCTTGAAACGGGAAGGTTCGGTCTTGGAGCAGATGGAAAGAATCCAGAGGGACAGAAGATACGGGAAGAAAAAATACCGTCTTTATCTGAGATTGAGCAAAAGCTGGCAATACCGAATTCCAAAAGGATTTTTTACATAAGGTATGCTCTTTTGCGAAAAATGTCAATTCAGGCTATCTGTGAATTAACCGGCATTGATCCCTGGTTTATTTTCCAGCTTGATCAGATAGTGGAACTTGAACAGAAAATTTCCAGGATAAAGGGCAGGCTGCCAAAACAGCTTTTGGAGCAGGCAAAAACAGACGGTTTTTCAGATATTCAACTGGCTTATTTAACTGATTCCACTGATGATAAAATAAAAAAAGAGCGTATAAACTACGGCATACTTCCAGCCTACAAACTTGTTGATACATGCGCGGCTGAATTTAGGGCCTCAACACCATATTTCTATTCTACTTATGAAAAAGAAAGCGAAGCAAGGGTTTCCAGAAAAAATAAGGTGATGATTTTAGGAGGCGGCCCAAACAGGATCGGTCAAGGAATTGAATTTGATTACTGCTGCGTTCATGCTTCTTTTGCACTAAAGGAAGAAGGCATAGAAAGCATCATGGTAAACAGCAACCCTGAAACAGTCAGCACCGATTACGATACATCCGATAAACTCTATTTTGAACCGCTTACAAAAGAAGATGTACTCCATATCGTTGAAACTGAAAAACCGATGGGAGTTATTATCCAATTCGGGGGACAGACACCTCTTAACCTTGCTGCTGCTTTGCATGAAGCCTCTGTCCCGATTTTAGGTACCCAGCCCGAAAGCATTAACAGGGCAGAAGATAGAGAACTTTTTCAGGCTTTATTAGATAGATTACAACTTGTTCAACCAAAAAACGGCACTGCTACATCCGTCGAAGAGGCTGCAGCTGTTGCGGACTCGATCGGATTTCCTGTAATCGTACGCCCTTCATATGTGCTGGGCGGAAGAGCCATGAAGATTGTCTATGACAGAAAAGATCTTGAACTTTTCACAAGGCTTGCGATTGTTGAATCTTTCGGCCATCCGATATTGATAGACAAATTCCTGGAAGAAGCTGTTGAAGTTGATGTGGATGCTATTTCAGACGGAGGAATCTTGGCTGAGAAAAGAACCGCGATAGGCGGTATCATGCAGCATATTGAAGAAGCAGGCATTCATTCAGGTGACTCGGCCTGCGTAATTCCGCCCTACAATATTGATCCGGCCATGCTTGATCAAATAACAATTGCCACAAAAGCGATTGCTGAGGAATTAAACGTTGTCGGCTTAATGAATGTACAGTATGCGATAAAAGATAACCAACTATTTGTTCTTGAAGTCAATCCCAGAGCTTCCAGAACAATTCCCTTTGTCAGTAAAGCTACGGGCATACCGCTTGCAAAACTCGCTACAAAGGTAATGCTTGGCAAAAGACTCAAGGATCTTGGAATGACCGGAGAAAAGATTCCCTCTTACACTTCAGTAAAGGAAGCGGTGCTTCCCTTTGACAGATTTCCGGACGTTGATACCCTTCTTGGGCCGGAAATGAAATCAACAGGGGAAGTTATGGGAATTGGTTCCAGATTCGGAAGCGCTTATGCCAAAGCCCAGTTGGGAGCCGGCCAAAACCTTCCGTCTTCGGGTACGGTTTTCATAAGTGTAAAAGATAGAGACAAAAAAGCAGCGCTCCCTGTAGCCAAGCAATTTAAACTGCTTGGATTCGAAATAATGGCGACCCAGGGAACCTCAAAATTTTTAGAAGCCAACGGCATTTCTAATAAAATGGTAAAAAAGGTATCTTTAGGACGTCCTCATGTGGTCGATGCGATCAAAAACAGTGAAATCCAGATTATTGTCAATACTGGTTCCGGTGGCGAAACAAAACATGACGGATACGATATCAGACGTGCAGCCATAAAATTTAATATTCCTTATGCCACGACAATTGCAGGAGCCATGGCTATGAGCAGAGGGCTTACAGCGCTGACTAAAAAAAAGGTTACTGTAAAAACTTTGCAGGAATATAATGCCTTAAAACATGTTTGAAAGATTTCAGGCTGTGCGGTCAGCCGCTAATGGTAATCTGTCAGTATTGAAAATAGATAGTGATGAGATATTCTAAAAAACTCAAGGTATGGAAGAAAGCCCGCCGTCTCACACTGCAGGTCTTATAGAATCAAGACTTTCCTTCTGATAAACAATGAGGATGTCGAACTGTTTTATCCCTGCCGCAGGGGTTAAAAATCTTTAGCCCCTGTGCAGCTAATATCTAATAGTTAGCCGTACAGATCGAAAGTTTTCAGATAAATTCTTGAAGACTTGAAAAAATAATCATCTAAGTCGGAGTAAATTATGTTTCAAAGGGAGTATCTTGATAAACCGCGTGAAGCATGTGGGCTGTTTGGTATTTCCGGACGTGCCGAAGCGGCAAAACTTAGCTATTTCGGTCTGTATGCGCTTCAGCACCGGGGACAGGAAAGCGCAGGTATTGCTGTAAGCAATGATAAAAGCATTATAGTTCATAAAGGTATGGGACTTGTGCCTGATGTTTTTGACATGGCCAGCCTTCAACAGTTAAAAGGAAAAAGCGCCATAGGACATGTCCGATATTCCACCACAGGAAGCTCGATAATTTCCAATGCTCAGCCTTTTGTCGTTCATCATAAAGGTGAATCTTTTGCCGTTGCTCATAACGGTAATCTCGTAAATGCACTCTCGCTTAAAAATGAATTGGAAGAAACCGGTTCAATTTTTCAAACCACAATGGACAGTGAAATTTTCCTGCACCTATTTGTTAAAAATCTGAAATACGGCCTCGAACAGGCAATTATTAAAACCATGTCCAAACTTGAAGGAGCTTTTTCGCTTCTGATCCTTACAAACAGGGGCGAAGTGATCGGAATCAAAGATCCAAACGGCTTTAGACCTCTTTGCCTTGGAAAACTGAACGGAAATTATCTGCTGGCATCTGAAACATGTGCGCTCGATCTTGTCGAAGCTGAATTTGTGAGAGAGCTTGATCCGGGGGAAATTGTTATTATCAGGGAAAATGAAATTAAGAGTTTAAAACCTTTTGCGCCTGCTAACAGAACATTTTGCATATTTGAATTCATTTATTTTGCAAGACCTGACAGCACCTTCTTTGGGCAGAATGTTTACCAGATTCGAAAGGCCCACGGCCGCAGGCTTGCACAGGAAGCCCCTGTTGATGCTGACCTTGTAATGCCTTTCCCTGATTCCGGAAATTATGCTGCACTTGGTTTCTCCGAAGAATCAAAAATCCCATTTGAAATAGGTATGATCCGTAACCATTATGTGGGAAGAACATTTATACAACCGACTCAAAGTATGCGCGATTTTGGAGTAAGGGTGAAATTAAACCCTATCAAAGAGCTGCTTAAAGGAAAGGATATAATTATCATTGAAGATTCCATTATACGGGGAACGACAGCAAAGACAAGAATAAAAGCATTGCGGGAGATAGGTGTCAAACATATACATTTGCGTGTAAGCGGTCCTCCTCATCGTTTTCCGTGTCATTACGGAATTGATTTTTCAACAAGAGGTGAGCTTATAGCCGCAAAGAAAACAATTAAAGAACTTACCGATTTTCTTGGCCTGGATAGTCTTAATTATCTGAGTCTTGAAGGTCTTCTCCAATCAACAGGTGTCAAAGATCCGGAAAAAAATTTCTGCAAAGCATGTTTTGATGGACGTTATCCTGTGGCATTTGACAAAAGTCTGAAAAAAAACTGCCTGGAAAATTAACGTGCATTTTGGTTCATCACGGATTAGTGCTGCCCATTACCCATAAGTGCTACGTTCCTAAATGGCAAATAAACTCTGGAAGGACATTTTTGAACATCGAACGTTAAATAATGTATTCTGACAATTTATAAATCGGCAGAGCGAAGCGATTCCAGCATTCGAGGTTTGATGTTGGACGTTCAAAAAATCTTAACTCTGTTCTTGCAGAATAATTCCGCTTAACCCAACGATGCAAAAACATCGAACCGCGTAGGCTCAAAGTTATGGGTAAAGGGCAGGGTTAGTGTGTTAATCCGTGATGAATGGCTATTAGCACTTAGCTTTTAGGTACCGTATTTATATTTACATATTAGTCAGCCAAGCTGAAAAAGTAGCGGTAAATCAACAGTTAACAGCTAAAACAAATATTCATTCATAAAAATTTAGGCAAGGAGACTGCCTGCTTTACCTGCCTGCCGCAGGCAGGGAGGAATTGCCTGCCTCCAAATTTTTCTCTTGACATTTGCATATAAAGAGGTTGC
>CAZRLQ010000030.1:0-13389 GCA_964600725.1 uncultured Desulfobacterales bacterium | reverse complement strand
CATCCCTGCCTGCTGCAGGCAGGTAAAAGTGTAAACCAAGGTTGAAAGATACCCCCCTCGTGTTTTAATTTATCGGCATTGCATCAATAAATTTTAAATTTTTGAGGAGTTCTTTCAGAAAGACGTAATGCACCGATTTTGCCGGATTTACTTTTCTTAATAATTGCCAATGGTTTTCAAGCTGTTAGCTTGCTTCTGCAAGAGCCTCCTTGAATAAGGGATTTAATAAGAGAGTAGCTTGAGTACCGGCAGCTATCAGAATGACAAGTGAAACCTGAACCTTTTCATCACTTTACCGTAACTCTCAGCGCTTTGGCTCATAAAATTGATAAATCAGATTATACCTCTGAAAATTAGCAAAAGATGGTGCATCTAATATTCAGACCGTCTTTTTCCAAACAGTCATTCTATAATCCAAAACTTTATACTTCCTGAAGCAATGACCTTTTCACCGCAGGATATCTTTCCTTCGACCATTGCAAAATTCTCAAATATCCCTGCTGTCTTCACAAAAATTTGCAGCTTGTCTCCGGTAAAGGCTCTGCCCAAAAAATCAAACTCGCTGATACCAACCAGAAAACCCTGCTTCACAGGCTTACCGTTGAGTCTATCCTCATACCCTTTTACGGCAGCATAGGACTGGGCAACCAGCTCCACCATAGCTGACGGTTCCAAAACGCCGCTTTCATCTATAAAAATACTTTCAGACAAAATGATCGATTCAAGAATGCCGGAACCATTCCCGAATTCAAGCAACCTGTCAATCATACAGATCGGAGGCCCGTGGGGAATAATATCTTTTACCGGCATCGGAAGTAAAGAGTCTGTCTTCATAAATTTTAAAATCCAATAGTTTTAACCTGGTCAACTACTGTCAGCTAAAGCAGACGGCTTGCGGTGACACGCACTCTGCAACCAGGCACGTTAAGTCACCCAGGAGCGAAGCACCCCTATGGAAAGGGAAAGTTTTTTATTTTCCTCTTTGAAAAGGCGGGTTTTGAGACCAAATAAACAACATCTTTCCTTGTTACACTCAGGGAAGAGCTTTTGAAAGGAATTAACGGCCGGTAGAGACACGATATATCATGCTTCTACTCTTCCTTCGGAAGTGGTTTACGCGATCTTTAGTCGTCAAAAAGCTGTTTTAAAAGCAGGGGATCGAAGCGAAAAGTGTCAGAGGGAGGGTAAATCGTTGCAAATTTGATATAAATAGCGGGCCTGTTTGCCAAAAATTTGCGATAATTTAAACCGAAGTTTACGCTTTTGCAGCCGATTCATCAATTTTAAAACAGCTTTTTAGAACTTTGCACAGACTTTGAGCTGCTTCTTTTACATCGGCATTTATGAGTCTGTTGATTTATGAAGATTTTCGTTCAAGATCAAGGCATGCGAAAAAATAACCGGAGGCATGTACTTGATATTCCAAGGAATTTTTTCACATAACCTGTCTGCACCTGCCTGTGAGTGTCTCTGTCTGCGTAGCAACCGCGACAGGCAGGAGCAGAGATCGGGCGAAAAGACCATAAATCAACAGACTCATTTATTAAAATACCGTTGCCGGAACAAAAAGAACTGTGTTTGATTTAGTACTTGGCGTACTACCAAATCTGCCGGACTTTGCCGTTTTGATCAAATTCAACCCTCATGGTAACGAATCGATTCCGCCAATAAGTCCATCTGTTTTCGGTTAAAGATGGTGTTCGATGAGTTGCAGGATATCCAAGAGCGATCTGGATTCCTTTTTTACTCATTCCAATATAAGCGGTGCCATCTTTGATCCCTTTTAGATCTATTTTTGAAAGTCCCGTCAGTGGCACCATTGCAGGGGATGTGATAATCTGAAGGTATTCATTAATACTCATACCCATATTTACCTGATTGAACTCGAAAAGAATATTCATTCCATTTTCATGATTTATAATTATAAACCCTCTTTTCCATTTTTTGATTTCAACCGGTGTATTTACAGGTAAAACAAAATGACCGGCCATGGAACTTACCCAGTTGGCATAACTTGCTTTATAATCACGCCCTGTTTTTTGAACGTGTATATTATTTTTCAGATAAACAACCTTCTTGGCGGCAAAAAGGGTATCATTAGGACCGGAATGAGTGGAACAACCAAAGGTCAAAAACATAGAAAAAAGAAAAATTAATTGCATTAATATTCTTATTGTTCGCATTTTTCAACTCCTTTGAAAAAAGGTTTAAAAAACAGTTACTTCAAAACTCTTTTTTTAAAACAGACTAACTGAAAGGCAGCTGCGTGTCAAGATGAAAAGGAATAGGAGTTTACAGAATAAATTTGCAACAATTTATCATAGCTCTCATATTTTCTCGCTTTGATCCCCTGCTTTTAAAACAGCTTCTAAGAAAAAGATACTTGTGTCATGTAAAATTTCCAATTATGAAAAAAAACAAATCAAAAGCATCCTTCATTTATCAGTTTACGCTTTTTGCCTGCCTGCAGCAGGCAGGGATGTTGATTTTCGCCTGGTTCACATGCTCTTTGTGCGGAAACCCGTATGGCATGCATTCCCACGCAAAGAGCGTGGGAACGAGAAAGCGATAAATATTCCGTATTTGCTTGCAAAATAAGGTTAATTTTCATAATTAGAATTGCCGGAATCCTGAACTCGCCCTTAGCTGCAATGATGTCCGGTGTTAAGTTTAAAAAATTGATCAGAGCTGATTTGTCCCCACACCTTAAGTTAAACGCCAGAGTTTTAAGCTCTGCTTGTGAAATATGATAACTTCTTAAAAAGTTCCGGGCAACGATGAGAAAATCCCCCTCAATCCCTTTTTTTCAAAGGGAGAAGCACACAGGTGCCAGAACTTATTTAGAATTTACGAAATATGCGGGTTAGTATTCATAATCTTTCTATTTTGCAGGGCAATTGCATCAAAATCCCAGATTCTTAAAAATCAAATAGTTACGTAATACAGAAAGCAGCTTGTCAGCGTTTATTTTTGAAGTGGTGTTTGCAATTTATTGACTTATATAGAATCAAAAATCATGCCAAATTTTGATGCAATAGCCCTGTTCTATTTTGTCTTCTTTGTCTTCGGCCTTTAACTTAATTGTTTAATATGTTATAATGTTTTTTATGATATGATCATTTTTCTTATTTCCGTATGGATACTATATATGGTTCTGATAAATGAAGGATGCCAATATCCGGGTCAAAGGAAATTATTATGAAAAATGTAAAGGCACTCATCCTTTACGGATATGGATTAAACTGTGATTATGAAACGGCTTACGCTTTTGAACTTGCCGGTGCATCAGCAGTTCGTGTTCATATAAATTCTCTTATTGACGGGTCTGTAAAACTAAATGATTTTCATATACTTACTTTTACAGGAGGATTTAGCTGGGGAGACGACCATGGTGCCGGCGTCATTCAGGCGCTGTGCTTAAAAACAAATATCGGTGCAAAGATTCAAACTTTTATAGAAAAAGGAAATCTTATGCTCGGGATTTGCAATGGGTTCCAAACCCTGGTCAACATGGGTCTTCTGCCTGGTATTAACCGGGACTACAAAAGACGCTCTACCGCTCTTATCTTTAATGACTGTGGAAATTTCAGAGATGACTGGGTAACGCTTAAGGTTAATAATAAATCACCCTGCATCTTTACCAAAGGAATGGATCTTATAGAACTGCCTGTCCGTCATGGCGAAGGAAAGTTCTATTCAGATGAAACCACCATTAGACAGCTTATTGTCAATCAACAGGTAGCAATCCAGTATGCCATGCCTGACGGCAGGCCTGCGGACTGCTGTTTTCCCTTCAATCCCAATGGATCTGTTTATGATATTGCAGGGATATGTGATATGACGGGACGAATTTTCGGACTGATGCCGCATCCTGAGGCCTATAACCATTGGACAAATCATCCTGACTGGACTCGTAAAAAAGAATGGTCAAAACGTAAGGGAAAGTTAATGGGCAATTGTTCAACAGACGGCATACGAATCTTTCAAAATGCAGTTGATTTTGTTGCCTCCTGCGGGGAATCAGTATAGACTGATAAAGGAATAACCATGGACTCTTTTGAAAAGAACATCGAACAGACAGACGAAACAATCCTTGTTAAAATGGTCATTGACGCTTTTCGCAGAATTGTTGTTCATTACGGTTTATGGTTTGCAGAAGTAGAGCACCAGCTTGGGATGGAAAAGGCCGTAGAAGTAGAACAAGAGGTATGGGATACCAGTTTAAACAACCAGATGAAACGGCTTGCCAAAACACTTGATTTTTCCTTTGATAAAGGAATCTGCGGAGTAATCAAATCAATACCGAAAGAAGATCTATTTAATTTGATCAAAAATATCGGCGTAAACTGGCTGGCGAATGACGGCATATGGTTTCAGGCGGTAGAGAAAAAATTCGGCATGTTCGATGCTAAACGCTGCAATGATACCTGTTGGACACGCTTTTCCCCATTTGAAGCCTCAAGGATTAAAGAGACGCTGAATCTTCCGGAAAAGGGAGGGATTCCGGCTCTGAAAAAAGCTCTATCTTTTCGCATGTATGCATTTATAAATAAACAATCCATTGAAGATATCGATGATGAATCTATTATATTTCGCATGAACGATTGCCGGGTGCAGGCAGCCAGAAAACAGCGCGGCCTTCCGGATTATCCATGCAAATCGGCGGGCATGGTAGAATATCCATATTTTGCCAGAACAATAGATCCCGAAATCCATACCGAATGTATAGGATGTCCTCCTGACGAACATCCAAAAGAATGGTTCTGTGCCTGGAAGTTCACACTCCTTAAAACTCCAGCCAATCCTCCTGACCGCGATAACTCTGTATCACCGACTTAATGAGATTAACACGATTCATAAAATATTAGGATAGATTTATGCATAAAAAAAATAAAGAGAAACTTATTAATATATTTGATATTGTTCCTGGATTAAAAGAAATTTTTATTTCCACGGATCCATTAGAAACAAAAAGAAAAAGACTTGTCCATTTTTTAACCGACAAGCTTGTCGCAGCATTTAATGAAAATCCTGGGATTCCTTCTCTTGAATGGGTATTGACCAGGGATGCCACAAGAATTTTCATAAATATTTTATCTGTAAGAAATGAAAATCTTACAGGTTTCAGCTTTCTTAAATATACCAACGACTTAATATTTGACAATAGCTCGTCAGATATCGAAAAACCAAGTCTCGGCTTTTTTGCCGAACTTGAACACCTTATGAAAGGGATTTTCGGAAAGACAGGGATCTATTCCGGGAAGTCTTCCTCATTTTTGAAATACGAAGGAATTGAGGCTGCCAAGATAAGATCGACAGACCTGTCAAAAATGGGAAAGGCGGCTCATAACCGCATCAATTCTTATCCCAGCGGTCTGGACAATAAAACAGTTCGTAGAAGGAGTCTCAATAAATCTAGAATTTTAAAATATTTTGACGCGACTGATCTTGAATGGAACAGATGGCAATGGCAGGTCAGACATATCATAAGAGATGCCGATGTCCTGAAAGAACTGATTGAATTAACGGACGAACAGTATAATGCGGTAAAACTCGCACGAGAATACAGAATTCCTTTCGGCATTACCCCCTATTACGTGTCATTAATGGACTTCAAGCCCGACCAGGGCAAAGATTATGCTTTGAGGGCCCAGGTTATCCCGAGTCTTCACTACGTTGAGAAATTAAAAGAATACAGAGAACGCACCGACATTTCGATGGATTTCATGCAGGAACAGAGCACATCTCCTATTAAGGGTATTACCAGGCGGTATCCCATGATTGTCATCTTAAAGCCTATTTTAACATGTCCCCAGATCTGTGTATATTGTCAGAGAAACTGGGAAATAGAAGACGTTTATTCACCAAATGCTGTGTTGTTAAAAGAAAAGCTTGAAAATGCGCTTGAATGGATAGCCAACACACCTGAAATCAATGAAGTGCTGATCACAGGAGGCGATCCGTTTCTGCTGTCAAATGCCAAAATTGAAAATCTCCTCTATAAACTCTCCCGCAACAAAAATATAACAAGAATCAGAATCGGAACCCGCACGCCGGTTACCCTTCCACAAAGAATAACCGATTCTTTGGTAAAAGATATAAATCATTTTCACAATCCAGGAAAAAGAGAGATCATTATTATTACACATTTCGAACATCCCTATGAAATTACTCCCCAGTCCATGGAGGCTGTCCAAAAATTCAGGCGTTACGGTATTGATGTTTACAACCAACTGGTATATACGTTCTATAATTCTAAAAAGTTTGAAGCCGCCGCCCTTAGACAGAATCTGAGATTAATCGGTGTTACACCTTATTATACATTCAACACAAAAGGAAAAGAAGAAACAGATGATTTTCGTGTACCGATTGCAAGGCTCATGCAGGAGCAGAAGGAAGAAGCCCGACTGATGCCCGGAACCGTGCGTACAGATGATATTGTCTTTAATGTGCCTGGGCTCGGCAAAAATAATTTAAACGCCATGCAGCATCATGATGTCATTTCTATTCTGCCTAATGGCTGCAGGGTTTACGAGTTCCATCCCTGGGAAAAAATATTGTCTCTGTCAGATACCTTTATTCACACGGACGTTTCAATCTATGATTATCTTAAAAGATTAAAAACAGCAGGTGAAAATAAAGCCCACTATAAAACAATATGGTATTATTATTAAGATATCTTTTCAAACAGAGAGGCTGTCCTAAAATGGCTGTTTTCCGCAATCTCTGCGTCAGGCTCAGATTTTAACATTCAAAATACATGGGGCGTATTCAAAGCGGTTAAAATCTTCGCCTTCCTCGCCCTTGTAAAAAATTTCTCATTTCCGGACAACCTTCAAAGTAAAATTATATGAAAATGGCGGACTTATGAGTGGTGAATTATGAACAGAGGTTCAGTTATCTGGAGCCACCGCCGTAAAAAGATGGAGCTAAATTGAAAGGCTTTGCATGTTTACGTTTCTTCATGCCGCAGATATTCACATAGATAGTCCTTTGCAGAAACTCGAACGTTATGAAGGCGCACCTGTGGAGGAGATACGCCATGCAGCGAGAAGAGCGCTGGAAAATCTCGTAAAGCTGGCGATTGACGAAAAGGTCGCCTTTGTTCTTATTTCCGGCGATTTGTACGATGGAGACTGGAAAGACTACAATACAGGCCTTTATTTTGTCTCGCAGATGACAAAGCTTCGCAAGGCAGATATTCCTGTCTATATTATCACCGGGAATCATGATGCTGCAAACAAGATCACAAAAAATATCAGGCTTCCGGAAGGTATCCACATGTTCCCTGCAGGCAAGCCGGGCTCTTTCTATTTAGACGATCTTGATGTTGCCATTCATGGTCAGGGTTTTGCTGCACAGGCTGTGAAAAAGGATTTGTCAGCCGGCTATCCCTCACCGGCAGCCGGCTGTTTTAACATAGGGATGCTGCATACCAGCGTAACCGGCCGTGAAGGCCACGAACCTTATGCCCCTTGCACAATTGAGGGACTCTTGTCAAAGGGTTACGACTACTGGGCTCTTGGACATGTACATAAACGGGAGATACTTTACGAAGATCCGATGATCGTTTTCCCTGGAAATATCCAGGGCAGAAACATACGTGAAACAGGCCCAAAAGGATGCCTTCTTGTAACTGTCGATGAAAAAAGAGGGACCACCGCTGATTTTCATTCCCTTGATGTGATTCGATGGATACATTGCGAGGTTGATGCAGCCAAAGCAGAATCCGGCTATGACGTTGTTGATCTCGTATGCAGTAATCTTGAGAAAATACTGGAACAATCAGGCAGCCTCCCATTTATAGCAAGAATTGAAATAAATGGGCTGACCCCGGTTCATGTTGAACTCTCGGCTGACCCGGAGCGGTGGATAAATGAAATCAGATCGACAGCCATTGATTCAGGCGGCGGCCGCATCTGGATCGAAAAGGTGAAATTTGCCACAAAGCTTCCAATAAAAAAAGAGCCGGCCGAATTAACGGATGGACCGGTAGGGGAGATTCTCAGCTTTTTAGATGAGGTCAGATCCAATCCAGAGATGCTGAAAACGTTCGGCGAACCGCTGAACGAGCTTATGAAAAAACTTCCAAGAGAACTCAAAGACGGCTCCGACCCAATCTTTCCAGGCGATTCAAAATGGCTGCAAGAAATTCTTGATGAAGTACAGCCGCTTTTGCTTCACCGTCTTATGTCAAAAGAAGAGACCAAATGAAAATTATCGAATTGAAACTTTTAGCTTTTGGTCCTTTTACAAATAAAATCCTCGAACTTGGCGATGGCCAGGAAGGTCTGCATATCATCTACGGCCCCAATGAAGCAGGCAAAACATCCTCGCTGCGAGCGCTTCGCCAGATGCTTTACGGTATTGATACAAAATCCTCGGACAATTTTATCCATTCATACGAAAAACTGAGAATCGGTGCAATTCTTAGACGAACCAACGGAAGCAGACTGGAATTTGTCCGCAGAAAAGGCAGAATAAATACATTGAGGACATTGGATGACGAAACATTAATAGATGAATCAGAGCTAAAATCTTTTTTAGGCGGAGTTGATGAAGACCTTTTCACCACCATGTTCGGTATTGATCATGCTAATCTGGTAAAAGGCGGGGAAGAGATCATTCAGGGAGGGGGAAATATCGGCCAGATGCTTTTTGCAGCCGGTTCCGGGATTTCCGACCTGCGAAAGGTCCGGAACGAACTGCAAAATGAGGCCGACAACCTGTTCAAACCTTCAGGGAAAAAGCCTCTCATCAATGAAGCTGTTTCACGGTTAAGAAAAAACAAAAAGGAGGTACGTGAAGCGCAGCTGTCCGGTCAAAAATGGGTTGAACATGATCAGTCCCTCAGTAAAGCGTTAAATTCAAAACAGTCATATGAACTGGAACGGGAATACAAACTAAAGGAACTTAGTCGTCTGGGAAGAATTAAAGAGGCCCTTCCTGTAATCAGCCGCCGCAAAAAATTGTTGGAAGATTTAAAAACTTGCGCTGATGCTGTAATTCTGCCCAAAGATTTCGGCAACCGGCGAAAAGAGGCTTTGACAAAGCTCAAAATTGAGAAAAAAATTGAAACCGAAGCTGAAAAAAATATCGAAAAAATAGAACAAAGATTAATGGAGCTAAATGTTCCTGAATATCTTCTTAATAATGCAAAGCTGATTGAACAGCTTTACCTTGATTTTGGAAGCCATAAAAAAGCCCAAAAGGACCGAACCGGATTAGTCATCCGGAAAAACAGCGCCAAGGCCGATGCCATAGCGATTCTCAAGGAACTGAAAGGGGGCATGACCCTTGATCAGGCTAAGCAGATGCGGCTTGGGAAAGCTGAAAGCGTCAGAATTAAAGAGCTGAGCAGCAGCTTTGAACGGCTGACGGTAAAGAATGAAAACATCAGTGATGAAATTGAGAAACTTTCCATCCAGGCTGATCAATTAAGCAGGAAAATTTCCAAGCTTGAAAGACCGACAGATACAACAGAACTTGGCGAAGCAATCAGGCAAGCATTGAGGCATGGGGATTTGGAAGAAATTTACAATAATGAGTGCAAAAACATTCTTAAAGCTGAAAAATCGATAAAGACCGCACTGAAAAGAGAGCCGCTCTGGAAGGGACCCTTTGAAAGATTTGAAAAGCTGCCTGTACCGTCTCTTGAAACTATTGACAGGTTTGAACATCAATTCAGCAAAGTAGAATTGGCTCTGGAAAAATATAAATCGGAAGAAGAGAAGCTCCAGCGCACGCTTCTAAATATTGAAGGACAGATTAAACGGTTGAAGCTGGAGCAGGAAGTGCCCACTGAAGATGATCTTCGCCTGGCAAGGTTAAAGCGTGACGAGGGTTGGCATCTTGTACTTCGTGAATGGAAAGATAAAGAGAAATTCGAAGAAGATATTCAAAAATTTGCGGCATCTTGTTACCCTGCAAAGAGTCTGGACGAAGCGTATGAATTGAGTGTAAAAAAAGCAGATACCATCGCAGACCGGCTTCGCCGCGAAGCAGACAGAGTTGCAAAAAAAGCCTCGCTTATTGCAGAAAGAGAAGAATGCGGCAAAAACTCCGTCAGATTGAAAGATTTGCTTGCAGAAGCAGAGACCGAGCATTTGAAAATCAAACAGCAATGGACGGATCTCTGGAAAGATTCAGATATTTCCCCAAAATCGCCAAGGGAAATGCGGGCGTGGGTACAAGACTGGTCAAACCTTTCAGGTCAGATTTCAGTTGTTCGGGAACAAAAGGAGAAAGCTTACGATTTAAAAGAAGAGATCGAAAGCTGCCGCCTTGTATTGACAAGGCAGATCGAACTTCTTGTAAAATCTATGAGTGAAAACGGCAAAAAATTTGAAAAAAAGGCTTCTTTGTCTTATATGGTTGAAAAGGGCCATAAAATTATTGATCATTTTGATAAGATCCGATCAGAATACAACCAGCTTATCCGCGATCAGAAGCAGCGTTTGGATGAATTAGAGGAAGCAAAATCCCGGCACAAAAAAATAGAACATAGACTTTCAAAATGGAAATCAGACTGGGCAAAAGCCCTTCAACCTCTGGGTCTTGGAGAAGATACCTCCCCTGTTCAGGCCGTTGCCGTGCTGGAAGATATGAAGGCTATTTTCAGCAAGCTCAAAGAGGCAGATGATCTTGACTTGCGAATTCAGGGAATTGACAAGGATTCCGATGATTTTTATGCAAATATTCTATCATTGGCCGGGCAGGTAGCTCCTGATCTGAAAGGATCTTATCCTGTTGAACAGATTGCCGTGGAACTCAATACCCGCCTGACAGATGCGCGAACGGCAAAAACAGAACAAAAAAGTTTGAACAGACAGAATCAACAGGAAAAAAAGCGGCTAATGGCGGCCAGGAGAAAAATTTCTGAAATCAATTCCCAGCTTGAAGCCATGTGTGATGAAGCCGGCTGCAAAACTTTTGAAGATCTTTCCGCGGCAGAAGAGATGTCATCTCATCGCCGGCAAACGACTTATGAGCTTGAGCAACAGGAAAAGCATCTGCACGGATTAAGCGGCGGCGCAATGCTTGACAAATTTATTCAGGATGCTGAAGCCATTGATCCGGACAGCATAGATCCAAAAATGAGACGGCTTGAAGATGAAATCGAGCAGATTGAAAATCAGATATCCGATCTTGACCAGACCATCGGCAAAGAAAAATCAAAGCTTGATGAAATGGATGGAAGCAGCCGCGCAGCTATCCTGGCTGAAGAAGCTCAAGGACTTTTGGGAATCCTTGAGTCAAACGTGAAACAGTATGCCAGGCTCAAGCTTGCATCTTTGGTTTTAAATAAGGCTATTGAGAGGTATCGTGAAAAGAACCAGGAACCGGTCTTAAGACGGTCAACTGAACTTTTTTCCCATATGACTCTTGGATCCTTTGTAAAACTCCGCCCGGAATTTAACGAAAATGGTGAAGCAATTATTGTAGGACTGCGCAAAAACAGTCCGGATAACATAACAGTTCACGGGATGAGCGACGGCACCGTGGATCAGCTTTATCTTGCCATCCGGCTTGCCAGTCTTGAAGCTTACCTGGAAAGAAACGAACCGATACCTTTTATAGTTGACGACATTTTGATAAAATTCGATGACAGACGCTCGATAGCTACTCTGGAAGTGCTTGCAGAAATAGCTCAAAAGACGCAAATTATCTTTTTCACCCATCACATGCATCTTGTGGAACTGGCAAAATCTAATCTTAAAAAAGATTCTCTGTTTTTACATTATCTTTAACCCAAAGAGCCCGTAACTGATATTAAATCACCGCAACATGAATAATTCCGGATTTATACTTGCAGGCTGGCTGATAGATGGAAGCGGCAGATCTGTTCAGAGAAATAGAGTCTTACATATCAAGAACGGTTATATTGATTTTATAAAAAAAGCTGAAAAAGATGGTTTTAACAGGGCAGAGCTGTTGGATTTCAGTGATTCTACAATTTTGCCCGGTCTCGTTGACAGCCACGTTCACCTCTCCATGTCCGCAACCAATAATCAGCAAGATAGAAAATACCAGCTTGTTGCCGGGTTTGATTATATAAAAGACTTGATCTCAAGCCATATCAAACAGCATTTTTTATCAGGTGTTCTGGCTGTAAGAGACGGAGGTGACAACAAAGAACATGTTTTGCGTTACAAAACAGGACACCTGAATTACAAAAATACGCCAATCAGTCTGAAAGTTGCCGGCAGCGCATGGCACAAGCCTGGAAGGTATGGAAAACTTATCGGACGATCCCCTTCTGGCAATGACTCTATTGCCCAGGCAATAGCAAAAGAGAATAAAAAGATAGATCATATCAAGATTGTTAACTCAGGGTTAAACAGTTTGACCCTGTTTGGAAAAGAGACTCTCCCGCAGTTTAAAAAAGAAGAGCTGAGAGAAGTAGTTGAATTGGCACAGATTCGCGGGCTTAAAGTCATGGTTCATGCAAACGGAAAAAAGCCTGTAAAAATTGCCGTTGATTCGGGCTGTCACTCAATTGAACATGGTTTTTTCATGGGCAGAGAAGTTTTAAAACAGATGGCGGATAATAATGTTGTCTGGGTTCCTACAGCATGTACCATGAATGCCTACTCACAATTTCTTAAAAGTACGGGCATTGAAGCAGATGTTGCTCGAAAAAATCTTGACCATCAGCTTGAACAGATTTTCCAGGCAAGGGAATCAGGTGTGCTGATAGCCCTTGGAACAGATTCAGGAAGTTTGGGCGTTGAACACGGCAAAGCAGTTATTGAAGAACTTAAACTTCTAATAAGGGCGGGTTTTCCAATTCAAGAAGCGATAAAAAGCGCCACTTTAAACGGAGCAAGGCTTCTTGGTTTGACAAATACAGGATTGTTAGCTGAGAAAATGCCGGCAACTTTTCTCGTTGTCAGAGGGACCCCATCAGATCTTCCTGACAGCTTGAACCGGATTAAAACCATTTACATAAATGGGGTTCATTTTAACCCACTGGGCTGAAAAGCTGTTTTTAATCCGATGAGTATAAAAATGTAAAAAAATCAGCGAAACGCAAGACAAAAAGGAGACATTGTATTAATGACCAATCCTAAAGGCACCATCTCAGTAAATGCCGTTGTTGAAATGACAACTTCATCACTTCAGACAATTGTCGAAAATGCAAAAAAGATAGCCGGCCGTAATGATAAAGGATTTTATAGCGTTGATACAGCGGACAAGGTTGGTGAAATGATATCCCGTTTTCTTCTTGAAAATGATTTTGAAAGTTACGTTAATAATATTGAAAACTATAAATCTTAACTCCCGATAACCAATAAGTCCGGGTACCTGTGTGCTCTTTCCTTCTTCAGAATCCATATACTTGAGTTTTCGAAAAAACTATGATGCTTATCAATAGATAATGGTATA
>CAZRLQ010000029.1:0-13492 GCA_964600725.1 uncultured Desulfobacterales bacterium | reverse complement strand
ATCTCTTTAATGCAGGCTGTATATACTTGGGTTTTCGAAAAATAGTTTTAGTGTTCGGCATTATAATTGCTTAACCCAATCTTCAGTATCGGGTTTTAAGTGATGAGTTTTGAGATCAGGAATGGGGACGAAATAACTTTTCTAACTATAAAATGCCCAAAAAATACAAAAAATTTCTGATGCCTGCTATTTTGGGCTAATATGCATCACGGCTCCGGGTGATGCCTGTTTATGGAGGTTATTTCATCCCCGTTCATCAGGCATTTTTTTCAATACTCATCACTCACCTCTCATTACCCTTATGCGCACGGCAAAATTTATACCATTATCTATTAATAAAGCATCATAGTTTTTTTGAAAACTCAAGTAAATATTGCCTCCAACACAATTTCTTACGCATACAAAAGATGCGCCTCCTTTGTCAGCACATCCTATGGGGCTTTTGGTTAATGGTTCTTGATTGAGCAATACATCGGGTAAGTTCTGCCTTTTTTTCAGCTTCTGAGTTGCCTTTAACAAGCCGCATGAAGCTGCCCTATTTTTCACCTCAAATCTCCTTTGGAAAAAGACTTAATCCTGCAGTTGGGTTAATCTGAAATAAGGCCCTTTCTCCTTGATCAACTCATTATGAGTGCCTGTCTCTATTATTCGTCCATGGTTTATAACGATTATTCTGTCGGCGTTGCGTACTGCAGCAAGACGATGGGCGACAACAATGGAAGTTCTATCTTTCATTAGTTTAAAAAGAGCTTCCTGAATCTTTTGCTCAGTTTCTGAATCAATATACGAGGTTGCTTCATCAAGTAAAATAAGATCAGGATTCCTGCCAAAGGCCCTTGCAATTGATATTAACTGACGCTCTCCGCTTGAAAGCGACCCGCCGCCTTCAGTGAGGACTGAATCAACTCCATCAGGCAGCTTGTCAATAAATGATTTGCAGTTTGAAGCCCTTAAAATATATTCTATTTCTCTTTCCGACAGATCCTGTTTTGAAAAAATATTTTCCCTCACGCTTCCTGAAAAAAGGAATGAATCCTGCGTTACCAGGGCTATTTTTGATCTGAGAGCGCCGACTTCTATCTTTTCAATATCTATCCCGTTTATAAAAATATGGCCGGATACTGGATCATAAAACCTGACAATAAGATTGATCAGAGTTGTTTTCCCCGCCCCTGTGGGACCAACGACCGCCACTGTCTCCCCTGCGGAAACTGCAAATGAAATATCTTTAAGTATACTTTTCCCGGTGTCATAACCAAAAGAGACACGGTCAAAAACAATACTTGTAATTTTCCCCCGAAAATCAGAGCCGTATTGACGAAAGTTTCCGTTTTGGAGCGGAATTTCGGCCGCTGCTTTAGATATTTTTTCATTTTTACCTGTATCTAAAATTAAAAATATCCTTTCAGCCGATGCCATTGCATTCTGCATAATATTGTATTTTTCAGCTATATCCCGGATCGGTCTGAAAAACATCTTTACATAAGAAATAAAAGCCACAAGAGAACCGATACTGATACTTTCTGTAAGTACACTGCCGCCGCCGTAAAAAATTACAACTGCAACGGAAACTACTCCCAATACTTCTATAAGCGGCATAAAGACAGCTAAAATACGAATCTGTTTCATGCCTGCAAGGTAGTTTTCATGATTTAGTCTTTTAAAGTTATGATAATTTTCCTTTTCCTGCAAAAAAAGCTGGATAACCTTTATTCCTCCAATAGTCTCTGTAAGATTTGTATTTATTTCAGCTAATTTTGTTCTTAAAATCCTGAAAATATCCCTTGATTTCCTTGAAAAATTAATCGAAGCAAAAATAACAAAAGGAAGCACTGTAAAAGAAACAAGAGCGAGTTTCCAGTCCATTATAAATACAAGAACAGCAATCCCTGTAAGTAAAAAAAGATCCTTAAAAACAAAAGTAATAACAGATGTGAACAGTTCATGCATATTCTGAACGTCATTTGTAACCCGTGTAACAAGCCTTCCCACAGGATTTTCGTTGAAAAACGAAATCGGCAAATTTTGGATATGTACAAATAAACTTACCCTCAAATCATGCATGATCCTCTGTCCTGCAAATTCCATAAGCATGTTTTGCAAAAAACTTAAAACAAAATCCGTAAATATTATCACAAGAAAAAGAGCTGTAACCAGACTTACTCCAATAATATCATATCTTCTCAATAAGGATATATCCTCTTTTTCCAGTTTTGACAGATCATCAAAGTGAATAACTGCAAATGAGCCTTCAATTTCAAAAAGATCTTTATATTTGCTGATAATCGCATTTATTTTTGAATCAGTTATATTGATTCTTAGTTTTCTGATTTTTACTCCGGAAGCATCTGCTCCGCCGGCTTTATATTCTTTTGCTTTAACTGAAGCATCGACCGGCAAGATATACCTGTCTATTGCTATTCTGGTGACATAAGGAATGGAAAGGGACAGAAAGGTTATAATAATTACAAAAAGTATCGAAATTAAAAGCAACAACCGATACGGTCTAAAAAAAGGATAAAGTCGTTTAAACAGCTTAAAATCATAAGGTTTGCCTAACTTGTCTTCTTCGGAATATCCAAAATCAAAATGCATCTAATTCCTCTTCTATTTTCTGCAAACGAAATGTTTTTGCATAATATTGATTGTTTTGAAGAAGCTTGTCATGGCTGCCTGATTCAGAAATTTTCCCGTTTTCCAGCACAATAATCTGATCGGCAAATCGAATTGCAGAAAGTCTGTGTGAAGAAATAATTACAGTTTTATTATAGGCCTCAAGTCGTATATTTTTAATTATACCCGCCCCTGTTTCCATATCGACTTGACTGATGGGATCATCTAAAATCAAAACAGGTGTATCTTTCAATAGAATTCGGGCAAGGGCGATCCGCTGTTTCTGTCCCCCTGAAAGAATAACTCCTTTTTCTCCAACTATTGTTTCAAAACCGCTTTGAAATGATTTTATGGTATCATAAAGTAATGCTTTTCTGGCAGCTATTGCAAGTTCTTCTTCCTTTACATTTTTATTGCCCAATATTATATTGTTTCGAACAGTACCGGCAAAAAGGAAAGGCTCCTGTGGCATAAAGGAAATCTGAGACCTGAGATCACAAATTCTGATTTTGCGGATATCTGTACCGTCAAAAAAAATATTCCCTTCCGATATATCGTATAACCTTGGTACAAGGGACAGAACCGTTGTTTTCCCGCTGCCCGGAGGTCCTGTAATACCGAGGACCGTACCGGGAGCTATATCTATATCTATTTTAGAAAAAACAGGAACTTTATTTGGTTGATAGGAAAATGTTACTTTTTTAAAAACAATGCGTCTACTTTTCTGATTAATCGGTTTGGCACAGGGCATATCATAGATCTCAGGTCTTGTTTGTAAAATTATATTGATACGGTCAAGGGATGCCTTTCCCCGCTGAATCAAATTTGTCACCCACCCCATGGCCATCATTGGCCATGTTAATATCCCGATATAATTTATAAAAGCAACAAAATCCCCCGGAGTGATGGTTAAAAGAATGGTTTGATGTCCCCCAAAAAACAGAACGATTGCAAGGCTTAAATTTGAAAAAAGGAGCATCATTGGAAAAAATGAACCTGTAATCCTCACAAGCTTCAGATTTCGGTCAATATTGACTTTGGATATCATCTCCACCTTTTCAGTCTCTTTTTCTTCCCTGTTGTGAGCTTTAACAATACGGATGCCGGCAAACCTTTCTCTTGTCACCTCGGTTAAATCCGAGAATGCGCTTTGAACATCTTTGTACAGGCTGTGCATCTTTTTACTGAAAAAACGCGTGCCAAAAATAATCAAAGGCATTGGAATTACAGCGAGCAGTGTCAGCCGGATATTTATATATGTCATAAAGCCTATTGATGCCAAACCAAGGACAACGGCATCTGTTAGAGCAACCATTCCCATACCCATCGCCATTCGCACATGCTGAATATCATTTGTGGCATGTGCCATTAAATCCCCTGTTTTTATATTATCAAAATAAGAAGCCGAAAGGGTTTGGATATGAGAGAACAGAACGTTTCGAAGACCTTCTTCCACCCTTCTTGACGTGCCGATTAGACAGCGCCGCCATATATAGCGAAAAATGCCTATGAGTATGCTTATACCGACCATATACAGACTATAAAGCAATAATCTTTTTAAATCGATTCGAAATGCCGTAAGATCATCAACAGCCCGCTTTATAATACGTGGAATATAAAGCTGCATAAAATCGACTGCTATTAAGGAGAGAATACCGATAAGAATGAAAAGACGCTTTTCCAGAATATACGGTTTTATCAAACTGAAAGATTTCATAGTAATCCTAAAGAAGCTTTTATCATTGATTGACTTTCGTAATATTGATTGTTATGATAAATAGTTATGAAACAAGGAAATATTGTCGAATATATAGACCGGCGTAAAATAGTCTGCGCCGTTGTTCTGGAAATAAAAAAACAGAGACTCAGACTTCTTACCGAAACAAACCGCGAAGTCAGTCTTTCATCAAGCAGGGTATTACATAACTCTAATACTCACATTGATCTGTCTATGGGAAAGGACCGTCTGGTTGAAACCTTAAAAGAGATTGTAAAAAAACGCAAACACTTGATGAATTATATTAATATAAAAGAATTGTGGGAAATTTTAAATACAGAACAGGAATGGATAGACCTTGCCACAATGACTGAATTTTGCTTTACGGATATTCTGGATGATGATCATGAGTCAGCGGTACTAAGAGCATTTTTCGAAGACCAAATCTATTTTAAATTCAAGTCAGAGAAGTTTTTTCCAAATTCAAAAGAAAAGGTTGAGCGGCTAAATTTCCAGGTTTATGAAATAAACAGAAAAAACATCCTTATCGAACGAGGAGGCAGGTGGTTAAAAAGCATTTTAAATGGAAATGATATTTCATTATCCAAATCCGATTTACAATTTGTCGAAATACTGAAATCCTTTTATCTTTTTGGAAAAGAGAGCAAGCAGTCCTCCATAGCCAAAGAGATATTAAAAAAAGCAAATATTGATGCAGATAAAGATATGTTCCGGATTTTTGTCAAACTTGGAATATGGAATGAAAATGAAAATCTGGACATTTACCGTTACAATGTACCGGTTGCTTTTTCCGACAAAACACTGGAATGCGCGAAAAATTTTTCCAATTCATTCCAAACGGATTTTTTAAAAAACAATCGCAAGGACTTTACCATGCTTCCCCTGATAACAATAGATGGTCAGTTAACCCTCGATTTTGATGATGCTTTAAGCGTAGAAGAAAAAAAAGACCATTATATCCTTGGAGTACATATAGCCGATGTCGGACATTTTATCAAAAAGGGAAGTATTATTGACAGGGAAGCGATTAATCGTGGAAGCTCTATTTATACTTTTGATCAAAGAATATCCATGCTTCCAACCTGTCTTGCAGAAGAAATTTGCAGTCTGAAAACTGGAAAATTGAGACCTGCTATCAGTATAATTATAAAGCTGAACAAAAATTTACAAATAATCGATTATAAAATAATTCCGAGCATCGTTAAGGTAAAACGTCAACTCACCTATCATGATGTTAATTTAATTGCAAATGAAGACAGGGAGATCATTATTCTCCATGAAATAGCGAAATGTTTTCGCCGACAGAGGATTGCAAATGGGGCATTGCCAATATCTTTGCCTGAAATAAATATATGGATGGATGAAAACGGCGAAATAGCTGTAAACAGAGTAAACAGGGAAAGTCCTTCAAGGATGCTGGTCTCTGAAATAATGATAATGGCTAACTGGATTATGGCCAGATTTTTGGCAAAACATAACACTCCTGCAATCTTCAGATCTCAGCCTGAGCCGAAAGCTCGATTATACAAAGGAAATCAAGGCACCCTTTTTCAAAACTGGATGCAGCGCAAAAATCTGAGCCGTTTTGTATTAAACTGCCGGCCTGAACACCATTCAGGACTTGGTCTGGATGCCTATGTTACCGCTACCTCACCTATCAGAAAATATTTTGATCTCGTTACGCAGCGCCAGATAAGGGCAATTCTTAAACTTGAAGCATTTTATAAAATTGAGGATATAGAGCAGTTAATAATGTCGCTGAAACAAACTTTAAGCAGTGTATCTAAAATTCAATCCAATCGCCACAGATATTGGATCTTTAAATATCTTGAAAAAAAAATCGGTCAAAAAGAAGAAGCGGTTTTGCTGTATAAACGAAGAAATTCTTATTCAATACTTATTCCGGCATATATGATAGAATGCGATCTTCCGCTTACGGCCGGAACAAACTTCAAGCCGGAAGATATATTTCAAGTTACGATACAGCATGTCGACGCAAGAAATGATATTATTTCGGTATTTGTTTAGAACCTGTTTTAGGGGGAATTATCAGATTTAAAGGGCTTTTACCCGATGATCAAGTTTTTTATAAGTTGCTGAATTTATTAGAATACAAAAAAGCTCTTTCAAACACATCGGGCTAATAAAATCAATAGGTTATATAAAGTTATATAAAAATGATTTTTGAATAGTTCAAAAAACTTGAACATCGAGTTTTAGGGACTTAATGAACTCGTGATTAAAACCCTTGGATATTCCCTATTTTCATAGAACCTTGAAAACAAAATGGCTATAAATCAAAAATTAATCATAGCGGCTCTGGGATCTTTCTGTTTTCTGTTTTCTGCTTGTGTCTCAAGGGTAGAATATTTACAGTTAAAAACTGATTATTTGAACAGTCTTATTTATACAAAAAATGTGCTTAATCAAGCAAAGAATACAAAGAAACAGCGAGACAAAGCGAAACAGCAAATCTTAAAATTAGAAGAAAACAAAAAAAAATTGTTGAAAAAACATGAAAAAGATCAGGCAGACTTAAAAGATTTGAAAAATAAAAATAGTCTGCTTCAAAATAAAATAGAAGAGGTGCTGGCTGAAAATAAAAAGATAAAATCTATTATTCATCTACAGGGAAAAGTCATAGAGCTGCTCGATGATACCCAAAAAAACATAAAAACAAGTCTAAAAAAACAGATAGAAGAAAATAAGATTAAAGCAGAAAGCACCTGCAATGAACTTAAAGAAACATTTAGCGATTATAATTATATTTCCTTTAACTCAGGAAGTGCAAGAATCAATGAAAAAGCTAAAAATCTGCTTTTAAAGTTAGTTAAATCTTTGAAAAACAATAAGTGTTCAACTTTAATAATAGCAGGACATACTGACAATCAACCCATTCCACAAAAATTGAAAAACAGATTTCCAACAAACTGGGAATTATCAGTAGCGAGAGCTGTTAATGTTGCCCGGTTTCTTCAGGAAGTTGGGGGTTTAAAAACAGATAAGCTTTCAGTATGTGGATTCAGCTATTTTAAGCCCTTGGCATCAAACGATACCGAAGAAGGACGCACAATAAATCGACGTGTTGAGATCATTATATCCTCACAATAGCGATGTTTTTTTGGATTCTTTTTGCCCGATGTTCAAGTTTTTTTATAAGTTGCTGAATTTATCGGGATACAAAAAAGCTCTTTCAAACACATCAGACTAATAAAATCAGCAGGTTATATAAAGATGATTTTTGAATGGCTCAAAAAACCTGAACATCGAGTGTTAGGTATTAACTGCTAATCGCTGTTCAACATGGATTACCGTACTAATCCGTGTTGAACCTCGAAATTAATTTCTGGATAACTATAAGTACAGGAAATAGATTATGAGTTTATTGTCGTCTTCAGCATCCATAACCCGTTTTAAAGTTGAAGGTAAAATAGAAGAACCAATTGTTGAAAATATTGAAAATGGTCTTATGACAAATGTTTTTAAAGAGATAGATAATGATTCTACAGAATTGTCTGCCGGGTGGACATCGATCAATAATTCATTTAAGCCTGATTTTAAAGGTTCATCCTTTGTTTTCGGCACATTATTTAT
This sequence comes from uncultured Desulfobacterales bacterium, assembly GCA_964600725.1. GTDB lineage: Bacteria > Desulfobacterota > Desulfobacteria > Desulfobacterales > CAZRLQ01 > CAZRLQ01. The sequence goes on along the minus strand of CAZRLQ010000029.1, from coordinate 5,547 downwards.
TTTTTCACTTAGAATAGATAAAAAAAGTATATCTTCAAAAATAATTAATAAATATTATAATATTGAAATGGCTAAAAGGCTTGCTGAGTGTAAGCAAGAATATTTATCAAGCAATGAAAAAAAATCAATAAAGGAAAATGTTACAAATATTCTTAGCCTTCGTATTCCAGCCACACCAAACATATACGATCTAATATGGAACTATGAAGAATCTTCATTATGGTTCTTTTCTACCCTGAAAAATGCCATAGAAAATTTGGAAACACTTTTTTCTAAATCATTTAACCTTTCACTTATCAATCTTTTTCCATATACAACAGCGGATCTTATGATCGGCCTTTCCGATTCAGATCGCGATGTTTTATCCAAAAGTTCTCCTACTAAATTTACGGAGCAGTAAATGTTAGATATTTCTATATCATACAATAAATTCAAGTTCTTGGGGTATGAATTTATGACGTGGTTATGGTTTGCTATTGAAGAAGGTAAATTAATAAATACAGATAAGAAACCGATTTTACTTGAAATAGGAAATCGTATTGTTTTTGAAAACAGTTTAAACAATACGATTGAAACTATTATCATAAAAGGTGATGAAGCTGGTCTTGAAGAGGGCATTTTAGCATTAAAAAAAGGGGCGGTTGTTACCGAACTCAATCTTGTTTATAAAGAAAATGAGCAAAAATGGCAGTTTACACTAAAAGGTGAAAATCTTAACATAGCGGGCATTAAAACACCAGATACCGGAAATATTGAAAAACAAGAAGATATCGAAGGGGTGATTCTTGAAAAGGTATACCTATACAATAAAGTCGTTGAAATAATGGACACCCTTTTTAAAAAATTTATAAAAATCAGACTTTCTAATAAATGGAACGATGAAACAGTTCCGCTTATTAGAAATTGGATTAATTCATAAAGGTTCATAATGGATTCCAAGTTGGTGGTTGAAATATATGGCTGATATAATAACTATTTGTTTTGGCAGGTAATATTATTCAAGCCGGTGTCAAATAAAACAAATATCATCATCACGGCAGAACCAGTTGATTTTATTATAAATTGTTCAAATAGTCTCATGATACCAACTTGAAATCCAAAAATTGTCAAAAAAATGTTAATATCTCCTGTTTTTTATAAAAAAATAAAAATATATGTTCAAAACATGCTAAATAGATAGTCATGAAATCAATGGTTTTTCTACATTTTCTTATATAAAAATATTTAAAAAAATAAATATATTATATTCTTTATTATATTTATGAACATAACTTATAATAAAGAATATAATATATAAAATAACAAAAAGTAATATGAAATTTTCTATAAATAAAGAGACGATCTTAAATCTACTGCATAAAATACAAGGTTTAACTGGAAGAAAAACAGATATTTTTATTACTTCTCATATTTTGATAAAAGCAACCGGTAAAAGCATCTCTGTTTTTGCTACAGACCTTGAAACAGGCTTTAAAGGAATCTATCCGGCATCAGTAGAAAAAGAAGGTTCTATTGTCATTAATTCAAAAAAAATATTTGACATCATAAAAAATTTTCCCAGTGATGATATATTGATTCATGAAGTTGAAAATTGCTGGATTGAAATAGGAAAAGATAATATTGAATACCATATCGTTGGATTGAGTCCAAATGATTTTCCTGATTTTCCTGAATTTGGAGATACTGACTTTTTTGAAATTGATTCAATTTCATTTAAAAAAATGATTGATAAAACAATATTTATAAGCGGTGATCCAAATGATAAAAGAACACATATTCATGGAATTTATTTTGACCCGATTTACAGCAAAGATAAAAATATTATAAGATTCGTTTCAACAGATGGTAAAAGACTTTCAATGGTAGATTATTTTTACGAAAATAATTTTAAATTTTCAAATTCCGGTGCGCTTATTCCAAAAAAAGGCTTATATGAAACAAATAAATTTCTTAAATCAGAAGGAAGTGTCAATATTGGTTTTAAAAAAAATTACTTTATAATTAAGAATGTTAATGAAACAATTGTAATAAGATTACTTGAAGGTGATTTTCCAAAATATAATGAACTTTTTATTACAGATGATAATATTTCTAAAATTCATATTGATCGGCAAATGTTTTTTATGATGTTAAAAAGAATGTCTATTTTATCTACTGAAAATTACAAAGGTATTTTATTTAATTTTAAAGAAAATAATCTGGTTATAACAGCAACTAATCCTGAGGTAGGTGATTCAAAAGAAAATATGGTTATAAAATTTCAAAATAAACCAATTAAAATTGCTTTTAATCCAAAATATTTTATCGAAGCTATAAGTGTTATTGATGATGACAATATTATTTTAAATATAAAAGATGAAGAACATCCTTGTATAATTGAAGGTGAAACGGATAAAAACTTTTTAAGCATAATCATGCCTATGAGAATATAATGGAAAAAATAATAGACAGTTACAACGAAGCCAGTATACAGATTTTAGAAGGTCTTGAACCGGTTAGAAAAAGACCTTCCATGTATATAGGAAATGTTGATATTGAAGGGCTTCACCATCTTGTTTATGAAGTTGTAGATAATAGTATTGATGAAGCTATGGCCGGATATTGTAATTTGATCAAAGTTACAATTCATACTGATAATAGTGTAAGTGTGGAAGACAATGGAAGAGGTATTCCGATTGGCATTCATAAAACAGAAAAAATTCCAGCATTAGAAGTAGTTATGACCAAGCTTCATGCAGGAGGAAAATTTAATAATGATTCTTATAAAGTTTCAGGTGGACTTCATGGAGTTGGTATCTCTGTAGTAAATGCGCTCTCATCATTTCTGGAAGTAGAAGTTTATACTGGAGAAAAAATTTATTATCAGAGTTATGAATGCGGAAAAAAAAGGTGTGAGTTAAAAATCGTAGGAGAAACAAAAAAAAATGGTACTAAGGTGCATTTTAAACCTGACACGAAAATATTGAATTCAGATAATTTTGATTTTGAAATACTTGTCCGCAGGTTAAGGGAATTATCTTTTTTAAATAAAGGTGTAAAAATAATCATTGAAGATGAACGTCTGGATATAAAAAAAGAACTTTTTTATAAAGGAGGTATAAAATCTTTTGTTGAATATATTAATAAGCATACGGTTGCGCTGCATAAACCAATTTTAATAGAAGGTGTTAAGAATGATGTTAATATTGAAATAGCGATACAGTATAATGATAAATTTAATGAAAAAATATTTTCTTTTGCAAATAATATCAATACAATAGAAGGTGGTTTTCATCTTATAGGTTTTAAGGCGGGCTTAACTCGTTCATTAAATCAGTATGCGGCTAATTTTTCAAAACAATTTAAAACAAAGATAAGCGGTGATGATGTAAGAGAGGGTCTTGCAGCTGTAATAAGTGTTAAAATAAAGTCTCCTCAGTTTGAAGGACAAACAAAAACAAAACTTGGAAATAGTGAAGTCAAAGGTCTTGTTGAATCTTTGGTCAATGAAAAATTAAGTATATTTTTAGAAGAAAATCCATCTATTGCAAAAAAAATTCTTGCAAAAGCCGTTGATGCTGCAAGAGCAAGAGATGCGGCAAAACGGGCAAGAGAGCTTGTAAGAAATTCTGGTTTATTGTGTGAAACAACGCTTCCTGGTAAATTAGCTGATTGTCAAAATATAAGGCCGTCTGAAAAAGAGTTGTTTTTAGTTGAGGGTGATTCTGCAGGAGGCAGTGCAAAACAGGGAAGAGATAGAAAATTTCAGGCTATTTTGCCTTTAAGAGGAAAAATTTTAAATGTTGAAAAGGCTCGTTTTGACAGAATTTTGCGTAGCGACGAAATAAAAAATATAATAACCGCATTAGGCACAGGTGTGGGTAGTGAAGAATATAATATTGATAAGATAAGATATCACAAAGTAATTATAATGACAGATGCAGATGTTGATGGATCTCATATAAGGACACTTCTTTTAACTTTTTTTTATAGGCAAATGCCCGAAATTATCAGCAAAGGATATCTGTATATTGCCCAACCTCCTCTATTTAAAGTAGGCAAGGGAAAAAGTGAAATTTATTTTAAAGATGATTTTGAATTAAATAATTATATCTTAAAAAAATCAAGTAAACAAAAAAATGTAAGAATAGGAAATGATAAAGTATTAAACGAAAACAATCTTTATAGTTTGCTTGAAGATCTTTCAGAATATTTTTCTTTGATAATAAAATTTGAAAAAAATGGTCTTAAATCCGATCTTGTTGAATTGTTATTAAAAGAATGTGGTGAAGGTAAAACTTTTCTCCAAAGTAAAGAAAAAATGATGTACTTAAGGAATTTTCTTTATGAAAATGGATATGATGTCAGTGATCTGTTATGGAATGAAGATAGGCAAGTGTATGAAATGTTTATTGTTGGTTTGCTTAATGGAAATAATGAAAAAAAAATTGATAACACGGATTTTAAACCTGTAAAAATAGGAAGAAGCCTTATATATTCAAAAGATTTTCAAAAAAGCCTAATTTTAAATAAAAAAATTTCACAGTTTGACCATCCCCCTTTTTTGGTTTTTAATAAAGAAAATAAAAGTGATTTATTCGTTGCCGAAAATAAGAAAGAATTTTTTTCATACTTAGTAGAAGAAGGAAAAAAAGGCCTTTCGCTTCAGAGATACAAAGGTCTTGGTGAAATGAATCCTGTTCAGTTGTGGAATACAACAATGGATCCTGAAAAGAGAATAATGCTTAAAGTAAAGATAGAAGATGCAGTTGAAACAGATGAAATCTTTTCTATTCTTATGGGAGATGTGATTGAAAAGAGGAGAGAATTTATTCAAAATAATGCACTTAATGTATCGGTTCTTGATATATGAGTCTGTTGATTTATGGTCTTTTCGCCCGATCTCTGCGCCTGCCTGTCGGCAGACAGGCCTGTCTGCGCGGTGCATGCAGACAGGTTATGCGAAAAAATAATCCTTGCGAATATCAATACAATATATACCCCCTGTTATTTTTTTCGTATGCCTTGATCTATAACAAAAATCTTCATTAGTCAACGGACTAATATAGAGAGACCTTTGTTGACAAAAGAAATTAAAAATGGGTATGTAGCTATTTTAACTGGTTCTTTGCGGATTAACGTGAAAACCTCTCCCTGATCAGGAAATGAGTTTGAGCCAGGGTGATCGAACAAATCAGCATCGAACGCAGAAGCGGCAGTCATTCCTGCGAAAGCCAAGAATCCAGATGTTTCGGGGAACCTGGATAGCGCTAAAGCTTCACTGCGTGCCGGGATCAAGCCAAAAATGACGTTAAGCCCTTTTCCATATACGCATAACGCTAATCCGCGATGAACCTTTTGGTTTTTGAATAAATCTTTATGAGTCTGTTGATGAACTTGAAAATTAAGAGTCTTTTTGAGAATCTTCAATCTTTGCAAGAAAAACAAAAAGATGATACCTAAATTCTGCAAGCGCTGCTTTTGCCTAAGGCCTGCCTGCGGCAGGCAGGCCTTAGGGCATCAAACGCGCAGCCGTATATGTAATACTGCAGGCGTTTGATAACGCAG
>CAZRLQ010000028.1:0-13565 GCA_964600725.1 uncultured Desulfobacterales bacterium | reverse complement strand
GAGACGGGGGATGGTGTTGATAGAAACGCCCTGGCCGCCTTTAGCTTATTATGTCTTTGAATGGACCCGTATAACAACTCATATTCACCACCATTTACGGACAAACGGACTGGTACTCAAATTCGCCCTTATCGCTGATCTTGACGATGACGGCGCATTTGATAGGGTCATCTTCCTCGGTGAATGTCATCTTGCCGGTAATGCCGCCAAATTCTTTGATATTGGCCAGATCATTACGAACGCATTTGCGGTCTTTTTCAATATTGCCGGTAATTTTGCCGCAGGATTGAATGGCTTCCCGCACCAGTCGCAGCGAATCCCATGTCGGAGCAGCGACGTCATCCGGAATATATCCGTATTTCTTGTTGCATCGGTCGATGAATCTTGGTGGCCCCTGTGGCTCCGGCGGCCTTAATGTCTTCCAGCTACATCTGGCCGGCAAATTTGGAGCTTTCACCAACTTTGTGGGAATGTCTCCGGTCATGGGGTGTTGATGCCTGCCTTGATGGTTTTGGCCTTACACCAGGCACCCTGTGCAGACACCAACGCGACAATCAGTAACGGAACGACAAGCAATAACCCTTTTCGCATCCAAACCTCCTCCTGATAGCATAGCTGCTGCTGTTTGGCAAAGGTTTTCATGATCAGTCGTCTAATCCGCAAACTTGTTTCTTGACACCTGTCTTTAAATAGGTTACCCAGATAAGCTTAAATTTTATTGTTCACTTTTTTGGGGTAGAGAAAAAACATACCTTATTAGTTTTAGTACTCATCCATAAATGAGTCTGTTGATTTATAGTCTTTTCGCCTGATATCTGTATCGGGCTCAAAAAATAATCCCCGTAAACAATTGAGTTAAGCCTTTTTATGTTGCTTCACCGGAAGTAAACAGGTTAAACGGAAATGGCATCTTAACCAGCCGGTTTTTAACGGTTGCTTATGACTGTAAGAATCTTATTATGGATATAAAAACAAGCGAAATTCTTGAGAAACGAAAAGCAAAGCTTTTAGATTTAAAAAACAACAATGTTGTCATTTTCCCGAACGATTTTGTTGTTTCACATGTTGTAGATGATATTAAAAAAAATATAAACAAGACACAGGATTCCAACGCCGAAAACGATTCCGTTTTTGCTGTTGCAGGACGAATGATGGCCATCAATATGTTTGGAAAGTCATCGTTTATAAGATTTAAAGACCGGACCGGTCAATTCCAGGCTTATATCCGAAAAGATCGTGTCGGCGACAAAGGTTATGAACTCTTTAAACAGCTTGATATAGGGGACTTTGTAGGTCTTAAGGGAGGAGTTTTCAAAACCAGAACAGGTGAGTGGACGCTTTTAGTTGATGAATTAAAGCTTCTCTGCAAGTCGATGAGACCTCTTCCGGAAAAATTCCACGGGCTTAAAGACCCTGAAAAACGTTATCGTATGCGCTATCTCGATTTGATCATGAATTCTGATGTTCGGGATATTTTTATAAAGCGCAGCAGGATAATTCAAGCGATACGCAAATATTTCCTGGATAATGATTTCCTTGAGGTTGAGACTCCGATGATGCATCCGGTTCCAGGAGGGGCAGAAGCAAAACCGTTCGTAACCCATCATAATGCTCTTGGTTTAGATCTTTTTTTACGCATTGCACCTGAACTGTATTTAAAACGACTTGTTATCGGAGGTTTTGAAAGAGTTTTTGAAATCAACAGAAACTTCAGAAATGAAGGGATTTCAACACAACACAATCCTGAATTTACAATGATCGAATTCTACCAGGCCTATGCAACTTACGAAGATCTTATGGATTTAACGGAAGAGATGTTCAGAATTGTTGCCAAAGACGTTACAGAATCGGATTCATTTACATATCAAGGAAATACCATTGATTTGGGAGGAAGATGGAGGCGTCTGACTCTTTTTTCAGCTTTGACGGAAATTGGAGGCATTGATGAAAACCTGCTTAACGACAAAGAGAGGCTTCTTGCATTTGCTTATTCAAATGGCATAGATATTAAAAAAACCAGCATGCATGGAAAGGTTATCACAAAGCTTTTCGATGTTCTGGTTGAACCCAAAATTATACAGCCTACATTTATTACGGGTTACCCTGTGGAAGTTTCACCCCTTTCCAGAAAAAATGATGCCAATCCTAAGATTACGGATCGTTTTGAACTTTTCATCGCCGGACGTGAAATTGCAAACGGATTTTCGGAGTTAAATGACCCAATGGACCAGAAAGAACGGTTTCAGCAGCAGGTTGAAAACAGAAAAGCGGGGGATGAAGAGGCTCACATGATGGATAAGGACTACCTGGAAGCATTGGAATTCGGCATGCCGCCAACAGCCGGCGAAGGCATAGGAATAGATCGTATGGTAATGCTTCTGACCGATTCAGTTTCCATACGGGATGTTCTCCTTTTTCCTCATATGAGACCGGCTGGAAAGTAAGTACTCTTTTATGTCTTTTGAATTTTTCATCGGCCGCCGCTATTTAAAGGCCAAACAAAAACATAGTTTTATCTCTTTAATTACAATACTTTCCATAGCCGGTGTTGCCGTAGGGGTTATGGCTCTGATTGTGGTAATTGCCGTCATGTCGGGCTTTGAGTCTGATTTGAGATCCCGCATACTTGGAATTGAGTCACATATTGTTTTGATGAAATATGGCGGATCATTTACAAACTACCGGAAAATTCTTGAAGATATTGGAAAGACCCATGGCGTTGAAGCCGCAACCCCTTTTATTTATACCCAAATTATGCTGCGTTCGTCATCTGGCGTCTCCGGAGCTGTTTTAAGAGGAATAGATCCAGAATCGGCTGACCAGGTGATCAAAAATTTTGATAAAGTTTCTTTGCAAAATTTAAAAACCAGCAGTCAAGAACAAAACAGGCCGGCTGTTATCCCAAAAATTATCCTTGGCAAGGAGCTTGCAAAAACGCTTGGTTTAATAAAAGGTGAAACGGTTTATCTGATTTCACCCAATGGCATGGTATCCCCGATAGGACATATGCCTGCAATGAAACGATTCGAAGTAGCCGGTTTTTTCGAGTCAGGCATATATGAATATGATGGTACTTTTGCATATATTTGTATAAAAGATGCCCAAAAGATTTTACGAATGCCGGGTTCTGTAACCGGAATTGAAATACGGGTAAAAGATATCTACAAAGCTAAGGATATAGCTGAAAAAATAGTTGATGGTCTGAACCTGAAATATAAGAATCGTTCATTTTGGGCAAGAGACTGGATGCAGATGAACAAAAATCTGTTTTCCGCACTTAAGCTGGAAAAAGTCGTTATGTTTATTATTTTGACGCTTATAGTACTTGTTGCCGCTTTCAATATCGCCAGCACACTCATTATGATGGTTATGGAGAAAACCAAAGATATTGCAATATTGAAGGCCATGGGTGCAACCGATAAAAGCATTAGAAAAATTTTTGTCTTTAAAGGAATGATGATCGGCGCTTTTGGTACATTTTTCGGCGTCTGCTCAGGCTTTATACTCTGTTTCCTGCTGAAGCATTATAAATTCATCGAACTCCCTAAAGATGTCTATTATATCTCCACACTTCCTGTACGGATGGAAATTTTGGATGTTTTTTTCATTGCATCTGCAGCCATGTTGATCTGCTTTTTATCAACACTCTATCCATCTCGTAAGGCATCTAAACTAAATCCGGTTGAGGCGATCCGTTATGGTTGATAACGGTCTTGTTTCAGAATCCGGTATCAATAACAATGTTTGTAGTCTGCAAAGACCGGATGATACGGTTTCGGACCATTTAATGCGAGCTGATTGTATATGTAAAAGTTTTCAGAATGGCGGAATCCGCATAGAGGTGCTGAAAGATGTAAACTTTAGGCTAAAAGCGGGTGAAACAGCGGCTATTGTTGGGCCGTCCGGAATTGGCAAATCCACACTTCTGCACATACTTGGAACTCTTGACAGGCCGGATAGCGGTATGCTCTGGTTTCAGGATAAAAATGTTTTTCTTTTTGATAATTATAAACTGGCAAAATTTCGAAACGAATCCGTAGGTTTTGTTTTCCAGTTTCATCACCTGCTGCCGGAATTTACTGCTATCGAAAATGTAATGATGCCCGCACTTATCAAAGGGCTGCCCAAACAGATTGCAAGAAGTGCCGCTGAAAAAATACTTGTCAGGGTAGGTCTGAAAAAAAGATTAACCCATAGGGCAAACAGACTTTCTGGTGGTGAACAGCAGAGGGTTGCGCTGGCAAGAGCCCTGGTTCTTCAGCCGGCAATTCTTTTGGCTGATGAGCCTACCGGTAATCTTGACAAGAAAAACAGCGGGCAGATTCATGAATTGCTCATGGAATTAAACCAGGAATTTCGTATGACTTTGGTTGTGGTGACACACAACAAGGAGCTTGCGTCTTTTATGTCTCGTAATATGACAATTATCGATAACCAACTGGTAGAAATTGTGGCTGCCTTCCAAAAAACGCAATTAAAATAAGCGGAACTCAAGGCAGGATATTTTTATGGTAAAACGGTTTGGACTTTTATTAATCACTTCAATCTTTTTTTTCTCCAATGCTGTCTATTCCATGGAAACCATTAGTGTTACCGTACTTCCTTTTAAAATTTACTCACAAAAAGATTTTTCATATCTAAAGACTGAAATCCCATCTCTTATAAAAAACCAGTTGAAACAAGAGGGAGCCGTAATAATAGATCCGGAATTTAAATACGATTTCCCTGATTCCATGGAAACAGAAAAATATGCTCTCCGGGCTAAAAATCTTGCCATCAAAACCGGCGCAGACTTTGTTATCTGGGGAAGCCTTACCTTGGTTGACGACAAGTTCAGTATAGATGCCAGGATGACCGGATCTTATGAAGAAAAAGAACCGGATCTTTTTTCTGTTAAAGGAGAAGGATTGGAAAATCTTACAACGGCTTTAAAGAAGCTTACCGGTGATGTTGTATTGAAGCTCTTTAAACGGGAAAGAGTGGCAAAGATTCTTATTGAAGGAAACAGGCGTATTGAAAGTGATGCCATTAAAAGAATAATTAAAACAAAACCAGGAGATATCTATCTTGTAAGGAGTCTCTCCAAAGATCTCAAGGCTGTATATTCAATGGGATATTTTGAAGATATACGGATAGAGGCTGAAAACGGACCAGATGGAAAAATAATCATATTCAGATTAAAAGAAAAGCCGACAATAAGGGAAATACATATAAAAGGAAACATAATTTATGAAGATGATGAAATCAAGGAAGCTTTAAATATTAAAACAGGATCGATATTAAGCAGCTCCGGCATTAAAAGCAATATAAAAAGAATAGAGGAACTTTACAAAGATAAAAATTATCATAATGTCAAAGTAACATATAACCTAATAAAAATTAAACAGAATCAGGCTGATTTGGAATTTCTGATTAATGAGGGAGAAAAGGTTAGAATAAAAGAAATTTTATTTGAAGGAAACAGTGCATTTACCAGTAAGGAGCTTAAAAAACAGATGAAGACATCTGAGAAAGGTTTTTTTTCCTGGCTGACATCATCCGGGGATTTAAAAACCGAGGATTTAAGCCAGGACATTGCAAACCTCACTGCTTTTTACCACAACAACGGATATGTTCAGGCCAGAGTCGGGGAGCCGCAAATCAGCTATAAAGGAAATTTCATAGAAATACGAATAAAAATCAGTGAAGGGCTGCGGTTCAAGGTAGGTAAGGTGGATATCGAAGGTGATCTTATTTTACCAAAAAAAGAGTTATTGGAAAAAATTAAAATCACCCGGGAAGAATTTTACAATCGTGAAGTTATCCGCAAAGATATACTTCTCCTGACTGATATCTACTCTGACGAAGGATATGCCTATGCTGATATCCTGCCCCGCATTGATCAGAATTTAGATAAGCAGGTGGTTGATATTACGTATAGCATAAAAAAAGGGAAACTGGTTTATTTTGAAAAAATTATTATTGCAGGGAACACCAAAACCAGAGATAAGGTTATCCGCCGTGAACTAAATGTTTATGAACATGAACTTTACAGCGGGAAAAGGCTGAAACGAGGCGTTCGCAATTTGTATCGGCTTGATTTTTTTGAAGATATAAAGGTCAATACAACAGAAGGCAGTTCTGATGACAGCATGGTTCTAAAAATCGATGTTACTGAAAAACCTACAGGCACCTTCAGTTTTGGCGGTGGTTACAGCACTGTTGAAGATCTGTTCGGTATGTTTTCAATATCCCAGAAAAATCTTTTCGGCCGCGGACAGACACTTAATTTAAAAGCACAACTTGGAGGCAGAACAAATCAGTTTACCTTAAGTTTTACTGAGCCATGGCTGTTTGATATTCCCCTGTCGGCAGGTTTTGATCTGTATAACTGGCAGCGTGATTATGATGACTACGACAGAGACAGCAAGGGAGGCTCTGTCAGATTTGGCTATCCTGTTTTTGATTTTACCCGTATATATCTATCCTATACTTTTGAGATAAGTAATATAGATAATATTGCAGATTATGTTTCAAAAGAGATCAAAGAACTGGAAGGAGATAATACCACAAGCAGCCTGTCTGCTTCAATTCGTTATGATTCAAGGAACAGAGTTTTTAATCCGACAGAAGGAGAGGATCACAGCTTCACTGTTGAATATGCCGGAGGCCCTCTTGGCGGTGATATCGGTTTTACAAAGTTTATAGCGGAAACAGGCTGGTATATACCTTTATTTTGGAGTACCGTTGGATTTTTGCACGGCAAGGGGGGCTATGTTACCGAAAATTCTGGGGAAATGCTGCCTGATTATGAGCGGTTTTATTTAGGGGGCATTAACTCAATGCGAGGTTTTGATTGGCGCGACATAAGCGCCCTTGATGATGAAGGTGAAAAGATAGGGGGTGACAAATTTGTTCAATTTAATCTTGAATTTATTTTTCCTTTGATAAAAAAGGCAGGTCTTATCGGCCTCCTGTTTTATGATACAGGAAATGTTTACGGAGATAATGAAAATTTAGACCTCGGCGATCTGCGCCAAAGTGCCGGGTTCGGCATAAGATGGTATTCACCAATGGGGCCGATTCGTCTTGAAAACGGATATATTCTCGATCCCGAGGAAGGAGAAAGCACAGGCGGAAAATGGGAATTTTCCATGGGATCGGCATTTTAGACGGCCTGGTCACAAGAGGCATTCTTTCTTTGTTTCGTCCTTTAATATCTGCTGCTTAGTCAATCATCATAAACTCTGGCAGCTATATATTTTCCCCTTTGGAAAGGGGGGTGAAAGGAATTTTCCCATCGTTGCCCTAACTTTTTGAGAAGTTACATTATCTTGAGTTTTATCCGCGCATATTATGTTCTTGAGTTTTCGAAAAATAGTTTTGGTGTTTGGCATTATAATTGTTTAACCCAATCTTAAGTATCGAGTTTTGAGTGATGAGTTTTGAGATTGGGAATGGGGACGAAATAACTTCTCTAACTATAAAATGCCCAAAAAATACAAAAAATTCTGATGCCTGCAGGGGCAGCCACGGGGGCATCCACAGTGGCTGCACCGCTATTTTGCGCTAATATGCATCACGGCTTCAGGTGATGCCTGTTTATGGGAGTTATTTTATCCCCGTGTTCCTGAGGAGGCTGCCCGGGAATGGCTATTCACCAGTCAAATGGAGAAAGGAATGTTCATCCGGGTTATAGGCTCCCGGAATATTAAGTCTTTTTCGTCCGGTATTGGTTCTAAGCACGAGAGGATATTTTGGATCTCCCCGGCATAAACCAGGGGCATTATTATGTACCAGATGCATACCATCCCTTCCTGCTGCAGGCAGGTAAAAGTGTAAACCAGGTCTGAAGGACGCCCAGTGTGTTATCAATTAGCAGTCCCAAGGGCGTACCATAATCCCCCCTTTAGATACTTATAGCTTGAACGTGACATATTTTAATTCGATGATCGTAAAAAAACTAAGGAAACGTAAGCAAATGGTATTGCAGCATTGATTTTTTTAAGAAAATAAGATTTATTAAAAATCTATCGCGGTTAAATGATTCATATGTAACTTCTCAAAAAGTTAGGGCAGCGATGGGACAAATCCCCCTCAATCCTCCTTTTCTAAAGCGGGAAGAACAAAAGTGCCGGATTTATTGAGAGGTTACATTCATATCTATGTCCCGGGAAGCTGTTCTATATTGCGGAAAACGGCCATAGCCGGGTAGCCTTATTGCAGCTTGTATTCTTTGCTGTGATTTTTGGGCATAAAGGTTGTCAAGAATCCGGATAATTTCGTTCTGTTCAGGCAAATATGAAAATTTTACTCATAAATCCGCCAAACAGCGGGAAAAGTATTCCTGAAGAAGAGTTCGGGATAAAGTCCATAAAGATGATTTTCAGAGGTGAACCGCTTGCGCTGGAAGTTTTAGCTGGAAACCTGTCTGACCATACGGTTGAAATTGCAGATCTTAAAGTTGAACCTGATTCACTTCGCGGGCATCTGGAAACTTTTAAGCCTGATATTGTCGGTATAACAGGTGTTACTTGTGAAGCAAACTCTGTTTTAAAGATTGCAGGTGAGGTTAAAAATCATCATAGTTCTTCCATTGTAGTTGCAGGCGGCCATCATGCATCTTGTGACCCTGAATTTTTTAATCAGAGTTATATTGATTATGTGGTTGTAGGGTTGGGGAAATCGAGTTTCAGAGAGCTTATCTTTGCTGTTGAGGAAGGAAAAAATAGAAAAATCATTCCAGGCGTCGCAAAGACTGCTCCCGGTAAACCCCTTTTTTATATTCCGAGAAAATATTCAACAGATGATCTGGTTATTGAAAAAGAGCCTTGTTACGAACTTGTTGAAAAGTACAGGGACAAATATGTGATGAGCGGGGTAGGGGGGAGAACGGCATTTGTTGCAGCAGCCTTTGGTTGTACGCATAAATGCTCTTTCTGTTCGATTCCCAGGATAACGGGCGGCAGATATTTAACCGGCAGTATTCATTCGGTTTTAAGGGATATTAGGCTGTTAGGGGATATCCCTTTAATCCGCCTGGTAGATGCAAACTCATTTGGAAACATAGAGTTTTCTGAAAATCTTGCAAAAAAATTAATCGATTCAGGTATAAGGAAGAAGCTTGTTGCCGACGTGCGTGCAGATACAATAGTCAATTATCCCAAGCTTTTCAGTATATGGAAAGAGGCTGGATTGGAAACCGTTGTCATCGGCTTTGAAGATGTCTGCAATGAAAGGCTGGCTCAATACAACAAAAAAAATACTCTTTTAATTAATACGGAAGCTCTCCGGATTTTGAAGGAGATCGACATTAAGGTGATAGGAGATTTTATTGTATCACCTGATTACGGTCATAAAGAGTTTGAGAGACTTGAGGAATTTGTTTCGGAAAACAGAATCGATCTGCCGATGCCTTCTATCCTCACCCCTATTCCAGGCACCCCTCTTGGTGAAATGATGAAAGATAAGATAGAAATTCATGATCTTGACTATTATACATTTCTTAATGCCGTGATTCCTACAAAATTAGAAAAAAAAATATTTTATGAGACATTTTCCTCACTTATGAAAACTTTTCATAAGCAGATAAGAGATTAGGAACGATTAACGAAAGGATTTTTCAGTGGATGTCTTTATTAATGATATTGCATCTTTTTTGCCGAATAAGCCGGTAAATAATGAAGAAATAGAAGATGTGCTGGGCAGAATAAATAATATCGGTTCAAAAACAAAAAGAATAATACTTAAAAACAATAAAATCAAGAGCCGCTACTATGCCCTGGACCCGGCTGACGGCAACTTGACCCATAACAACGCTCAGCTTACTGCTGAAGCAGTACGAAAGCTCAAACCTTATAAGGATTTCAGCTTAAATGATATAGAATGTTTATGCTGCGGGACTTCAACTCCCGACCTTCTGCTTCCCGGTCATGCATTGATGGTACTTGGCGAATTGAAAATACCTGAATGTGAGGCAGTGACAACTGCCGGTATCTGCATTTCAGGCATGACCGCCTTCAAATTCGCCTGCCTGAATGTGGCAACAGGATGTGCAAACAATTCAGTATCAACCGGTTCAGATACAGCGTCATCTTTTACCAGAGCCAAATTCTTTAACCCTGGATCCGATATCCTTTGCACTGTAAATTTGGACCTGGAAAAAAAACCTATACATGCTTTTGATTCGGAATTTCTCAGGTGGATGCTTTCAGATGGAGCAGGAGCTACATTTCTTTCAGGGGAAAAAAATAAAGATAGAATCTCACTTAAGGTGGAATGGATAGAAAATATTTCATTTGCAGGCCAACTTGAGACCTGCATGTATGCCGGCGGCATAAAAAGAGAAGACGGAACTGTAATAGGATGGAGGGAGATAGAATCGATTGATCCTAAGGACAAACCGCGGCTGCATTTAGTAAAACAGGATATAAAGCTGCTTGAAAAAGAGATTGTAAAAACTGCAATGGACAAGGCTCTTGCCCGGGTTGTGAAAAAATGGAAGATAAAACCGGAAGATATTGACTGGTTTGTGCCCCATTATTCTTCAGGATATTTCAGGGATAAATTTTATGAGGGAATGAAAAACATCGGTTTTGAGATCCCGTATAAAAAATGGTTTACAAATCTTTCAACAACCGGCAATACCGGCAGTGCATCTATTTATATCATATTGGAGGAACTTTTTAAATCCGGCAATCTGAAACAAGGAGAAAAGCTTCTTTGCTTTATTCCCGAAAGCGGCCGGTTTTCTCACTGCTTTATGCTGCTTACAGCAGTTTAATAATATAGGAATTTTCATTTTTTAGTCCGAACTTATCAAGAGATCATCAGTCTGCAATAATGGTTCATGGTGTGCGTATTTGTGAGTTGGAGGAAGTATCGTTTTGTCCCGTCAGTGACCACCCGAAAATAGCCCGACAATTTATTGTCGGGATGAGATGAATACAGGTTAGAAAGTCCTGTAAGGACGGCAGAATATGAAAAAGTTAAAGGCCCTGCCGGCGGCAGGGCCTTTAACTTACAATCGAGTATTTCTATCAGGCTTAATATCTCTTACTTACCGCCAAAAGATGCCTCGGAAATTTCCACGGCAGCTCCGTCTGTTGCTGAAATAGCATCCAGTTTGCCGGAGGTGATCGGAAGTATTGTGTTGATAAAGAATTGAGCTGTTTTGACCTGTCCTTCATAAAAGGCTGTATCTTTTTTACTTTTACCTATTTTAGGCGCTGCAATAGATGCCCGCCATAAAAGCATCCAGGCCATAACGATATCTCCGGTGGCTTCCATGAACGGATGGGAAAATGCATAGGCATTGAGTATTTTATCCGACCTTGATGCTTTGCCTATTTCAACTGCAACTTCCTGATATTTACTGAAAACTGTCTCCATATTGGCGACAAGCTGCTCAAGTCCTGAGACCTGTCTGGCTTTCTCAACAGCCTTTCTGACTTCTTCCAGAAAGTTATTAAAAGGTTTTCCGCCTTTCATTCCAAGCTTGCGACCGAGCAGATCCATAGACTGAATACCATTTGTCCCTTCATAAATCTGGAAAATTCTGCTGTCTCTTAGAAGCTGGGCTACAGGATACTCTTCAACAAACCCATATCCGCCGTAAACCTGGATACCATGGCTGCAGACTTCAAAAGCCCTGTCAGTAATATAGCCCTTTATAATCGGCGTTAATACGGCAATCAGGTCGTCATATTTTTCCTTTTCCTCCTCGCTATCTGCAAGTGCAATTCTATCAAAGCAGAGTCCGCTAAAATAGATAAGACTTCGCATCCCTTCAACGTATGACTTCATAATCATGAGCTGCCGCCGAACATCCGGATGCTGGATAATCGTAACCGGCGGCGAATCCGGAGGAGCTGTAAGATGTTTGGTTTGAATTCTTTCCCTGGCATAATTGAGCGCATATAAAAATGAGGTGGTAGCATTGGCAAAGCCCTGAAGTCCGACCATCTGACGAGCTTCGTTCATCATATTAAACATGGCGCTCATGCCTTTGTTCTCTTTGCCCAGCAGTGTGCCGATGCATTGCCCCTTGCCACCGAGTGCAAGTGAAGCTGTGCTGTTTCCATGAATTCCCATCTTTTCTTCAATGGCCGTGCAAACCACATCGTTGAATTCGCCAAGACTCCCATCATCATTAATCCTGAATTTTGGGACAAGAAACAAAGATATTCCTCTGGTTCCGGGAGGGGCGCCTTCAATTCTGGCCAAAGTAGGATGGATGATGTTTTCCACCATGTTTTGCTCGCCGCCTGAAATAAATATTTTGTTGCCGGTTATAGAATAGGTGCCGTCATCATTTTTTTTTGCAACTGTGGTCAGTGCACCGACATCGGATCCGGCCTCAGGCTCTGTAAGGAGCATTGTACCGGACCATTCACCTGAAAGCATTTTTTTCAAGCAGAGTTTTTTCTGTTTTTCAGTTCCAAAGATTTCCACCAGTCTTGCCGCACCATGGGTTAACATATTATAAAGCATAAACGAGTTGCAGGCACCGTAAAGATATTCATTTGCCGCCATTGAAACAGTCTTGGGCATTCCCTGGCCTCCCCACTCTGGATCATCCGACATGGCCAGCCATTCCCCTTCTCTGTACAGCTTGTATGCCCGGTGAAACTCTTCCGGAACCTTTACCTGGCCAGCGTCAAATACACAACCTTCATCACTTGGTTTCTGGAGCGGAAGGATTTCTTTAATTGCCAGATTTCTTGCTTCCGAAATAATCAGGTCAACGGTCTTTTTGTTGAATTCTGCAAATTTTTCATGTTTGGCGAGTTCACTAACTTCCATCTGTTCATGAAGAACAAAATCGACATCCCTTCGATCAGCAATTAACTGAGCCATAATTTAGATTCTCCCTTTCTTTATTTAAGTATATTGTGGTATAAGAAACTTTTTATCCTGCATTTTGCAAATTTGTTGACATATCATGTAATAATGTTTATCGCAAGTAGTTTAAAAGTCGGACACAGGGCGATTGCATCAAAATTTGGCATAATTTTGATTCTATATAAACCAATAGGATGCAAACACTGCTTCAAAAATAAACGCTGACAAGCCGCTTTCTGTATCACGTAACTGTTTGATTTTTAAAAATCTGGGATTTTGATGCAATTGTCCTGGAGTTGCTCCTCTTGTTTAGTTGATCTGCCCTGATTTTTTAAAAGAATCCAAATTCTGCAAACTCTGCACTTTAAAAGATCAACCAAGAAATCTGTACGGAAAGACAGATCATATGATGCCAGCATCTCAAGGCAATTCTTTTTTTAATTATGTTCTTGAGTTTTCGAAAAGACCATGATGCTTATCAGTAGATAATGGTATAAATTTTGCTGTGCGCATAAGGAGAATGAGTGATGAGTATTGAGAAAAATGCCTAAGGAATGGGGATGAAATAACTCCCATAAACAGGCATCACCTGAAGCCGTGATGCATATTAGCACAAAATAGCGGGGGCAGCCATGGGGCTGCCCCCGCAGGCATCAGAAATTTTTTGTATTTTTTGGGCATTTTGTTGGAGAAGTTATTTCGTCCCCATTCCTGATCTCAAAACTCGATACTGAAGATTGGGT
>CAZRLQ010000027.1:0-13721 GCA_964600725.1 uncultured Desulfobacterales bacterium | reverse complement strand
TCCCTGTTTGCGTCAAAACTGAGCATATTTGTTTCAAACCCCCGCACATCCAAGGTTCCCCCTAAGAAAAAAAGCTGATCATCCGGGACTTTTTTTGTCGAACCAAAGGGATCAATATAACCTGCCCTGCCCAGAAATGCCAGTGTCAGCCCGGGCAGCAAAGATACATACAATCTCATGTCAAAACGGTATCTCAGAAAATTGTCGTCGGAATTGGAAAGACCGTCTGATATATCGACGGAAAAGGAGGAGAAAGTCCCTCTTCCCGGTCGGATAAAGGAATCTCTGGTGTCATAGATTACAGATGGTGTTGTTACCAGAATGCTTCTTGGCCTGAATTCATCGGTATCATCATATAATTCTGTTTCCGTTGCTTTTGAATCACGGCTGAACTGATCTCTTCGTTCAAATCTGAAGTTCAATCCCGTGGCAAAGAATTTAGACCATTTCCGGGTAAATCCAAGGGACGAACCTTGAGTCCTGATTCCAAAATTTTTATTTAACTCTTCCCTCTGTTCTGAAAAAAGATTAAATCCTGCCGAAATCCGTGAACCCATAAGTCTTGGCTCAATGATTCCCAGCTCGCAACGATAACCGATCCGGCTTACTTCCCCTTCCAGCCAGCCGTACTTGTTCGTGCCGAACATGTTGCGGTCTCCTGCTTTTGCATTAAGAAAGAATTCCCCTTCAGACTCATATCCTGCCGCTCCTTCTATAAAATACGGCTTTTTTTCTTCCAATTCAACAAAGAGGCTGACTTTTTTTCTTTTTTCCTTGAGACCGATCGTTTTGAACCGAACGGTATTAAATATATCCATATTTCGAATGTTTCGTTGTCCCTTGACCATATTTGTTAAAGAGAAAGGATCTCCCGGTTCGATTTCCAGTTCATTTTCAAGAATCCTGTCTTTGGTTCGGATATTACCGGTGCAGAAAGACCTCCCCATGGTCACGTATGGTCCTTCATGGACGGCATATACTACTTCGGCTTCAGACATATCTTCGCTAAAAGAGACATCACCTTTTACCCTGACATAGGGATGACCTTTTTCAGATACCAAGACAGATAGAGCGTTTTCATCACTTTGAATCATATATTTTCGAAAGGGTTCCCCCTTTTTCAGACTGATTGCTTTAAAGGCATCTTTTTCCGATATAACGGTGATGCCTCTGATTCGCACTGAAGAGACAATGGTTTGGACTCCTTCCTTTATTTCAAGGTTCACGGAGACATCTTTTTGATTTTTGCTCAGAGTTATTTTTTCTTTCACTTCTGTATCGATATACCCTTCTTTGAGATATAGTGCTTTGATTGCATTGAGATCTTCTTCCAGTGTTTCCGGAACAAAGACCCCCTTTTCCCAAAACCCCTGCGGCCGGATAAGCATCTGTTTTTTCAATTTTCCCTCATCAAAGGCTTTGTTTCCTTTAATCCGGACTGAACTGATCAGGGAACGGGGCCCCTCATCAATTACAAACCGAACTGACCGAATGGTTTCGTTTCTGCCGGTCTTCGTCTCTTCCTCTATCTTAACTTTGACCTCAGAATATCCCGCCATCTTGTAACGCTGTTCGATCTTTTTAGCGCTCTTTCTCAACCCAAGATCATTTCTGTTTCCCTTCTCAAAAAGGATCAAATCTTTTCTTAATGTAATGTCCCAAAATGCGTCATTACCCACAAATTCAATATCATACATGGAACCTTCATTGATTGTCACAAAAACGGAAATGCTCTTTTTTCTCGCGTCTTTTTCTAACCTGAAATTAATCGAAACATCCGGATACCTCTTTTTCCAGTAGTATCGCGATAGATTTTCAATATCTTTTTTGAGGTTTTCCTCGACAAAACGGCCGGAACTCCCAAAAAGAAATGATACGCGCCAGATCATCATTTTCAGCTTTAGTTTCGCAATTGAGAAAGCATGATTTCCTGTGATTTCCAGCCGCTGAAGGGTATAGTAAGGACCCTTTTCAATCTTGACATAAACGACAAAAAAACCATCTTTTGAATCTTCACAAGCGGTTACATTCACCTTTGGAGCAGAAAATCCTTCCCTCCTGAAAAATGCTTCAATCAGTGCCGCCTGTCTGTGCAATTCTTCTTGAATAAAGACCTTGCCGGCATAAATTGTCATAACATATAAAATTTCCCGCTCAAAAAAAGGAAAATTTCCCTTTATTCTGATATCTTTGATCAGTCGAAAAGGTGTCAACCAGAAGATGAGAGTTATTCTATTTTTTTCCTCTGCGAAATCTACATCGATCTTTTGAAATCTTTTAGACAGTTTCAATGTCTCAAGGCTCTCTTGAAGCCGGGACGCTGAAAACAGATCCCCTTTTTTTAAAATGATAAGGCTGTTTGCCATCTCCACCCACTTTGATTTACTGCCCCTGTAATCAAGAATATTTATAACAATATCGGAAATAACCGGAGAAGCGGTCGAGACAGCTCTGTTGCTGCTATCCTTCAGCCCGGCCCGGGCCGATGCTCTGACAGCTATTGATAGAAAACATGCTAAGAATAAGCCTGTCAGCAAAATCTTTTTTAACTGGATTGTTTTAACGAAACTCAACTCTAAACCTTAATTTTACGCCAAAGATACCTTCACTGTCCTGAAATCCATTGAATAATATTTTATCAAGTAATTTGTACTCCGCAACCGCTCTCTGTCTTATCATACCGCCCTCTGTTTTCACCGAGTATTTAATAGTCAATCGCCTGGAAAGCTTCTTGCCGATGGTAACCTGAATTGTATCTGCATCAGCGGCCTTTTCTTCCCCCTGCTCTTGAGTTTCTATCTCCAATATGTCTAATCCTGAGGCCTTCTTAATATCCTCCTCCAAAGTTAACGAAATCAGCTTGGCAAGCATCTGCGCAGGGGACTGGGAAGTTCCTCCCTCATCACTGATCAGCTCGTGGGTAGTTTTACCAAGCATAATAAGAGACAAAATATCCTCCTCTTCTTCCGGAGGGTCGGATATGATCTTGAGAACAAGATCATCCGGTGTGCCGGAAATCTTTAGATATATCATCCAGTGCCGAATCTGGATTTCACTTCTTAGATCAAGGGTCGGCTCGGTCTTGTAAGGATTTTTAAAATCTATAACTCCTTTCTTGATAACAAACATTTTTTTCTGGAAATTGACCGTCCCTGTTTTAATATCCGCCCTTCCGCTGATAATAGGATTGTTAAGCTTTCCTGAGATGCGGAGATCAGGAATGATTTCCAGAAGGGCGACGTTGTTGTCTACTAAAAAAGGACGTCTGTGTTTAATTAGAATATCCAGACTCATATTCCTGAGAAAAGGCGCTCTTATTTCCGTTGGGAGCGGCGCTTCTTCCCGTCTTTTTTGTCTGATTGCTTCGGCAATGTCCAGCTCCATATCTTTGTAATACCTTCCTTCAAGAATGACAACCTCCCCTTCAGCCATCGATTTTTCACTATTTCCACGGATTTCGACTCTGGTGTCCAGAATTATATCCAGCACATCAGGAATCCGAATGGGCAGACTCTCTGCATTGACCTTCAAAAAAAGACCTGCCGGCTGAAACCTGTCAAGATTGATCTTGCCTGTCAGACCAAATCGGCCGGTATCCAGGCCGCCGGTGATATTGTCGATGAGAATCTCCTGCCGGTTGATACAGATTCGGCCGTTAAGGTTGTGAACCTTTTGCAAAAGCTCCGGGATAGCGAATGCAGTATCTTCCAGTTCTATATCGGCATGAACATCGGGATTGGCAAAAGTTCCGCCCACTGCGGCGGAAAAAGTGAGATCTCCGGTAATATCGGCAATATCCTCAACAAACGGCCTTATCTCTTCTAAGGGGATGCGGCCTTCCACCTGAAAAAAGAGCGGTCCGTCGAGCCCGCCTTTTCCTTTAATATCAACCCGTCCTCTATTGAAAAGGTTCAGGTTAAAAGACGGGATCAATATCTCTTTCTTTTCAAAAAAAATCTTGAAATCCCGGGCGACGGCAAACACTTTTTCTTTAAAAAAAATATCTATTTTTGAGAAATCGGCAGACAGAATCGTCCTTTTTAGAGCATCTGCATTCCCCCTGGCTTCAATCTTTCCTGTTAAACTTCCACTGAAATCTGAATAATTTGCGATATTAAAATAAGGATAAAGACTGGTTTCATCAAAAAGCATAGAGACCGAAAAGTCCTTTTTTTGCAAATGGAAAGATCCATTGATATCAAAGTTTGGATTTCCCCGAATATGAAGAAGATTATCATAAAGATCTATATTCAGCCTGAAATCGTCTAATGCCTTTCCTTTGATACGAAGACCGCTAAGGTCTATCTCACCTCTGATTCGAGGGTCTTCAAAGGAACCCTTTCCGGAGATGCCAAAGGCCATTTTTCCTTTTGCGATATTCAGTTCACGAATCTTATCAATATGATGCAAAGAAATCCCTTCAGATACCAGGGCAATCTCATACGCCTTTTTAAGGGAAAACCACCCCCTGGCTTCGATATGTTCCTCTGGCGTTATTGTAATTTGAAGAGGATCAATCCGGATTTTTTCTCCTTCAAATTCAGAAAAAAGCCGGACTTTCTTAACCTTCTGAACTCCAAGATCGAGGTCTGTTCCATAAATATTCACCGCTGCCTCCGGCTGTGCCGCAGTTCCTTCACAATGAGCAGTCATAGAAAACCTTCCGCTCAGATTGTCCACAAAATCCTCCAGGAAAACCGCATCTCCTTTAAGGTTAAATTGAAAAGCAGGGTCTGACGGCAGCGTCAGACTTTCCGGTTCAAAAACCTGTACATGGCCAGATATGTTAAGAAGTGAATTCCGATTGCAAAGCTTTACCTTGTCAAAGTACAGGTCTCCCTTAAATAGCCTGGCGCCGAGATTTATGTCACCAAGCCGGACGGTTTCAACAGCCATACTTTGCCCCTGTAAAGATAATGAGACCTCCGGTTCTTTAAGACTGCCCCCAAGGTTAAGTCGTCCGTTAATTGTACCCTTTACAGACTCTTTATTGAAAAAATCCTGCAGTTCAATACGGCTGAGGATAAAGGAAATATTTAAAGAATTTTCTTTATCTATTTCAAAGTAATCCTTAAAGAGTCGAATCCATCCATCACCTTGTATAGCAGAATCTTGATTTTCAAGGACAAACTGTGAGACGCGTAAAGTTCCTGATCGATCCAGACCGGCAGTTAACCGGATATTTCCCATGGTTATATCCTGGAAACTAAGATGCTTTCCCTCCATGGTAAAATCAAAGACCGGTTTTTTTATTGAACCGGAGATATCAGCTTTTAGACCAAACATTCCGGATACATTCCGCAGGCCGAAAGCCGACAAAGTATCTGTGATACTTGGATCTTCCAGCGTCAATGCTGCTCTTACCTTTTTTGAAGAGAGATCGAGACAGCCTTTTGTTCTGATTCTGAGATCACCTGTTTCCGCTTCAAGCTGTTTAAGGTTTACAATTCCTTTATTCATGCAGAGCAGATTCTTTACATGTATATCAATTGGAGACTCAGATGGTCCGGCCATGAAATCCTTTGCAAAAGCTTTTATTTCAGCTTTTGCCGAGAGAGTTTGAAGGGAGATTCCTTTTCCATGCACAAAGATATTCGAACTGACAACCCCTTTCAGGTTTTTGGAACCGGTCTGCAGATTTTCAAGCTTTGTCCCGCTCTGTTCAAGAGAGACTCTGTACGAAATCGCTTCCAGATCTCTTTGCGAAGCGAAAAATCCTTTAACAAAGGCTTCTTTTAAATCAACCTCCCCTTTTAGATTGAAATGGCCGTAAGCCGCATCTACCTTTAAACCATTGATAGTCATGAGCCGATCTTTCAGCAGACAGTCTAACTTAATCCGGTCAATCCGTTCTCCTGAAAGCATACCTCCATCATAAACAGCAAGACAGGTTGCTTGAGGATTATCAGGTTTGCCTTGAACCGTCATACGGGCCGTAATTCGTCCGGTTAAGATCGGCTCCGGAGAAAGAGCTTTCCGAATTTCAGGGAGAAAGAGAGTCAGTCTGAGGTCAAGATTTAAAGATGGATCGGCCAGGAAACCGTCAATATTTCCAGAAAGCGTAAGTTCGGAGTAATGGGTATTCGCCTGGAAAAAAAGGGGATCGATCCGTCCATCCCCAAAGGTTGCTTCCATCTTCAAATAATCAAGACCGGTCTGGATTTCAGGGCTCTCCAGATACCCCTTGCCGATCTTGAAAGAAATATTTCCCGATCGTTTCAAAAGATTCCCGGATACAGCAAGCTCTACATCTTGCGCTTCGGCCATGATATCTTCAGCAGCTATCTCAAACCGGACAGAACCGTGCAAAAGCTTGAGTGATTTTAAAACAATATTGATGGGAATACCCCCGCCTTCTTTTTCCATCGGCTTTTCTTCAATGCTGTCCGGAGAGAAAAATATATCCACCAGGTTTATTTCTCCTTCTTCGTCCACCTTAAGGGTTGCCCACGGTTTTTCCAGAACCAGCATTGCAACCGTAAGATCTCCTTTTAAAAGCGTAATCAAGGAAAGATCGACAAAGAGACGATCAAAACCCGCAAGACTTTTGCCATCCGGATCTTTAAGCAGAACATGCATCAATTCCAGTTCTCCTGTCAGCATGGAAAGACGAAGTTTTTTACATGATATGCTGCCGGGAATCAGACCGTTTACCTTTTCTTGAATCAACAGCCGGGCATGATCTGTTTTAAGATAAAAGATGGTTACAAGAAACAGAAGAAGAATTAGAGCGAAGAGAATTCCTGAACCAAAAAAAAACCGTTTGCTCGCTTTTCTCATCTTACGTTTCGTTAATTTCTTATGCTCATTGAATTAAAATATGTGGTTCATCACGGATTAATGCGGTAATTCGTAATGAACAGCTATTAGCACTTAAGAACTAATTATCTATAACTCGCCGAAGGCGTGCCGCAACTTCAGTCATTTTAGGCGTTTTTTACTTATCTATCGTATCATGCCGAATTTATTAAGTAAAAAATGGGGTTTTCTGTACAATTGAATTAATTACAGGTTAGCGAAACCATAAAACCTTATCAATGGTTTTAATTGCAGCCCAAAGGCGATGTATGCTTGACAAACCAAGCTTGTCAGCATAGATTTACATCTACAGCCTTTAAACTGTATATAAAAAAAAGGAATCAATATATGAAAACTCATTCCAATACCAGACATAAATCAACAAAAGCCATTCACTCCGGCGGATTGCCAAGCTCTGTTTTTGGTGAAGTTTCCGTACCCATATTCCAAAATTCCACATTCTCTTTTCCAAGCGTTGAGGAAGGTGCTGCCAGATTTTCCGGAGAAAAGACCGGTTTTATTTATACCCGTGTAGGCAATCCCACAACAAAGGCTTTGGAGGATTGTCTTGCCTCACTGGAAGGTGGTTTTGCCGGAATAGCAACAGCGTCAGGTATGGCTGCAATCACCACAGCTTTTATTGCATTATTAGAAAAGGATTCCCATATCGTCAGTACGGATTCTGTTTATGGCCCTGTACGTGCTGTGCTTGAAAATGAATTCAGCCGGTTTGGCGTCCAGTCCACCTTTGTTGATACATCAGACTTAGATAACTTAAAAAACGCCACCCGTTCTAATACAAAAGTAGTTCATATTGAAACACCGGCAAATCCTACAATGAGTATCACCGATATTCATGGAGCGGCAGAAATTGCCCATGGTCATGGTGCCATTTTGATGGTAGACAATACATTTGCCAGCCCGCATCTGCAGCGCCCTTTTGAACATGGTGCGGATATTGTCATACAAAGCCTGACGAAATTTTTAAATGGCCACTGCGATGTTGTTGGCGGTGCGATAATTTCTAAAAATGAAAAACTATACAATAAAATACGATCCGTGCTCAATTTATTTGGAGGCACAATGGATCCTCACCAGGCATGGCTTATTCTTCGGGGCGTGCGCACTCTGCCCATTCGGGTGGAAAAAGCCCAGAAAAATGCACTTGAACTGGCGAAATTCCTCAGGCAGCATCCGAAAGTATCCTGGATACGATATCCCGGTCTAACTGAGCATCCTCAACATGAAATAGCCAAAAAGCAGATGGATGGTTTTGGTGCGATGTTATGTTTTGGGGTAAAGAACGGGCTGAAAGGTGGAAAAACCTTGATGAATCATTTAAACTTAATCACCCTGGCTGTTTCATTAGGGGGCGTGGAATCATTAATTGAACACCCTGCTTCTATGACCCATGCTTCTATGCCGAAATCTGAACGAGAGGCGGCCGGCATTCTGGATGAACTGGTACGGTTATCCGTAGGTTGCGAGGCTTACGAAGATCTTCGAGATGACCTGGATCAGGCTCTAAAAAGGATTTTATTATGAATTGCCGTGGTTTTAGAGCGGCGGGAGTTGCCGCTGGTATTAAGAAAGATGGTGAAAAGGATCTCGGCCTCATTGTTTCTGAAGTTCCGGCTAACGCTGCGGGTATTTTTACAAAAAACAGAATTCAGGCGGCTTGCGTTCTT
The DNA here is from genome assembly GCA_964600725.1 of uncultured Desulfobacterales bacterium. GTDB lineage: Bacteria > Desulfobacterota > Desulfobacteria > Desulfobacterales > CAZRLQ01 > CAZRLQ01. Next base: position 5,235 of record CAZRLQ010000027.1, on the reverse strand, counting down.
TTAGACAAATTACGTATAGAATCAGGCAGATGCAGTGCCGTTATTGTTAATAGCGGTAATGCCAATTGTTGTAACGGTGAGCAGGGAATGCGAGATGCGATGGAAATGGCAAAATCTACTGCAAAATGCCTTGGAATTTCCGAAAATCTTGTACTCGTATCTTCAACGGGTATTATCGGGGTTCCTCTTCCTGTAAGTAAGATTAAAGCAGCTCTTCCATCACTTGTCAGTTCCTCTGACTCCAAAGGTTTTTCTGATTTTGCAGAAGCTATAATGACCACTGATACAGTGCCCAAAACTGTATCAAGGCAGGGCCGGATAAAAGGAAAAATTTTTACAGTTGCCGGCATTGCAAAAGGATCGGGGATGATACGACCTGACATGGCAACAATGCTTTGCTTTGTTTGTACGGATATAGATGCAAATCACGATTTTTTGAAGAGAGCGCTTTTTTCCGCGGCTCAGCGATCTTTTAACCGGATCAGCGTAGATGGAGATACAAGCACCAACGATATGATTCTTATTATGGCAAACGGTTTATCAGAAGCCGCTGTAAAAGATTCAAGCCAGAAAGAATATTTTCAAAACATTCTTGATGATGTTCTGTTTAATTTAGCCAAGAAGGTCGTAAAAGATGGAGAAGGGGCTTCAAAATTTGTAGAAATAGCCGCAAGAAACTGTTTGACAAAAACAGATGCCCTTAAATTGGCGGATACCGTGGCCAATTCAAATCTTGTAAAGACCGCTCTTTTCGGAGAAGATGCCAACTGGGGAAGGATTCTTGCAGCGGCCGGCCGTGCAAACGTACCGCTGAAGCCGGAAATTATCGATATTCTGTTTAATAATGTTTTGATATTCACAGGCGGTGTGGGTTGCGGCGCCAAAGCCGAGTTAAGGGCGGAAAAAGTTCTCAAAAAAGACGAGTTTACCATAACGGTAAACCTGAATCTGGGAAATCAGCATGCTTCAATATTTACCTGCGATTTTTCTTACGATTATGTACGAATTAATGCCAATTACAGATCCTAATCCTGAAATATAGATCATGGTCTTGATGCGACTGCAAAAATATCTTTCATCTTCTGGAATCTGTTCCAGAAGAGAGGGTGAAAAGCATATAAAAGCTGGAATTGTTTCCATTAATGGTGAAATTGTTACCAGGCTCGGCACAAAGGTTGACCCGGAAAGAGACAGGGTTGAAATCAATGGAAAACCGGTTAAATCGATCCTGAACCCTGTTTACATCGCACTGAATAAACCAAAAGGATATGTCTCAAGCTGCAGACAGAAAGATGCCAGGACAGTTCTCGATCTTTTAGATATTTCCCAGCGTGTTTACCCGGTCGGACGGCTCGATAAAGATTCGACCGGACTTTTACTTTTAACCAATGACGGCAAGCTCCATTTTAAGCTTTCGCATCCTTCTTTTAATCATGAAAAAGAGTATGAAGTTACGGTTGCAAATCCGATCCCTGACAGTTCGCTGCAAAGAATGGCTCAAGGTATGCTGATAATGGGAAAAAAAACAAGGCCTGCTAAAATAGGCAGAATCTCTTCAAAACGGTTCAGCATTGTCTTAAAAGAGGGGAGAAACAGACAGATTCGCCGAATGGTAAGAAAGCTGGGGACACGGGTAACCGGTTTGAAAAGAATAAGAACTTCAAACATCAGGCTTGGAGATCTTCCGGAAGGCGGCTGGCGTCATCTTACAGAAAAAGAAAAAAGATATCTTATACAGACCTCGTAAGAGCCTGTCTACTTTTCGAAATGGCAAGAAAATTCTCCAGTTCGCCAATGGCGAATACCGTCAAACTCATCGATGAAGATGACTATCTTTTTTAGTTTTATCAGCCTGTTTAAACCTTCTAACAGGTCATAAAACGAAACTGGAATTCATCCCCATTCACCATTATCTCCCTGTCTCCCCATCATAATCCCCACCCTCATCAACAGTATATATCGACTCGTAATATATTTCAACAGGCTCTCTTATTATCAGTTCAATAGCCTTACTCGATGTTGCAGCTATTTCAGGGAAAGAGTCTGCAAGATTTTTGATTTGTCTCAGGTTGTCCGCTATCCGCATAATCAGCATGGAAAGGATTCCTTCTTCCATATTGGCGGCTGAGACTACTTTTTCCCACTGCTCTCCTGCGGCCCAGTTGTAAAGTATAACAGCCGGTTTCAGAAAAAGCGGCCTGACTTCAAACCCTCGATTTATCATATGTTCTGCAAATGGTAACAATGAGCGCTTTACCTTGTGAAAAGAGGTCAAAAGTTTTTGGGGAATTAATCGCTCGTCGACCTTTTCATCTGATTCCTGCTCACTTACAAAAGATCCGATGATTGCCGCAAAGAGTGCCGGGTCTGATTTTGGCAGTATTTCAAGCCTTAATCCTTCTGCAACCATAAGCGGTTGGTCAATTCTAAGTTGAGAAGCCCAGATTCCGTCCTCAGTTATTCTGTTGTTTTCATCTACATATTTATTTTCTTTCAGAAAGCTAAGATGCCTTAAAAAATCCCGCCACAAATATTCCTTGTCATATTCAATTATTTTAGGTCTGATTCCTTTTTTTCTTTTTTTCATAATTAAATATGTAGCAAAAGATTTATTAAGAAGGTCTTCTATTTGAACAGGGGTGTGTGATAAGAGCAGATTAAGGGTCATGGAAAAATTTATTTTTATCTGACTCAGCAATTCAGATGGCGATGAGGATATAAGCTTTGCAATCAATCTTATATTCATGAATTTTCCCGGAACAATAACTGCAAAGCCGATATTATCCATTCCCCTCCGCCCTGCCCTTCCGGTCATCTGATGAAATTCAGTCGGATCAAGAGGTAAAAATTCAGTTCCATTATACCTGTCGGAATTAAACAGAACAATTGTTCTGGAAGGAAAATTGACGCCAGCCGCCACAGTTGAGGTGGCAAATACAGCTTCGAGCAGTCCTTCTGTCATCAATGATTCCAGAAGCATTTTCCAGGCAGGCAACTGACCGCTGTGGTGAGCGCCCAGGGCCAGATTTTCAAGATGCCAGAGCTGCCTGTGTTTGGCAATATGGGGATTTTTTGATATGTAATTATTTATATGTTCGATTATTCTTTCTTTTCGATACGAATCTTTCAGCAGATTTTCCATACAGATATCGAGTGCTTTGTCACAGTCAGCACGTGATTTAAGAAAAAATATTGCCGGAAGGAGTCGATACTTCCTTAAAACCCGTATAATTTCTCCAAAGGGTGGAAGCTGTCGTGGAGAAACAAGAAGCGGTGGAAACTTTTTGTTTATATAATTTAAAACTTTCTTGTATATTCTTTTTTTGCGTTTTATTTCACCTTCTGCTGTCAGGGGGAAAAGTGTCCCGGAAGGATGGAAAAAAAGCGGAAAAAGCGGGACGGGTCTTTTTGTCTCTTCAATAATAACGCATTTTTTAGAGCGTATCGACGAAAGCCAGCCGGCTAACTGCTTTGCATTGCCGATTGTAGCGGAAAGCAAAAGAAGCGGTATTCTGGCTGGAAGGTAGATCATTATCTCTTCCCAAACCACTCCTCTATCTACATCGCCTAAAAAATGAGCTTCATCCAGAATAACCAGATCAGCAGATAAATTCCGGCCGTGATACATGGCATCGTAAAGCTGATTGCGCAGAATCTCGGTAGTTCCGACAATAATCGGAGCATAAGGATTCTGTTTTCTGTCACCTGTTAATATGCCTATGTTTTCCGAACCGAAAATTTTTGAAAATTCTGCATGCTTTGAATTTGTTAAAGCCTTCAGAGGCGAAGCATACCAGGATTTTCCTCCCTGTCTGAATATCCTGTCTATCGCTTTTTCAGCTATCCAGGTTTTCCCGGCGCCGGTCGGAGCTGTGACAAGACAATCCGCCGCCTTAATTGCTGAAAGCGCTTTCAACTGGAAAGGATCGGGTTTAAATTCAGTTTTATCCGGCACACCGATTGATTCAAAAGTCTTTTTCAGTTTTGCATCTGCACCCGGTCTGATCTTTAATCTTTTTGGTTTTTTAAAGTTATTTCCGGATCTTGCAGGATATCTTCTTCGCGTCCCTCTCATAGCTTTGCAACGATATCTTTTACAGCCGCTACAGCCGACGAATTCATTTCATAAGGTGAAATTCCATTAAGATCCGCTTCAATCAAAGCCTCATCATATGGAAGAAAACCTAAAAATTCAAAGCCTGCCAGATGCTTTTCAAGAAACTCCTTATCCTTTTCACCTCTGATCTTATTTCCAGCCACAGCAATATGATCGAGTCCGATTTCAGAAGCGAGCTGGCGAATATGGTTTGCAGTATCGATACTGCGGCGCCCCGGTTCGACAACGACGATAAGCTTGTCTACCGCCCGGGCTGTTCCTCTTCCCAAATGCTCGATTCCCGCTTCCATATCCATTACCACGACTTCATCCCTTGAAAGAACGATATATGTCACAAGTGCTCTCAAAAGGGTGCTTTCAGGACAGATACAGCCCGATCCTCCCTTTTTGACCCCTCCTAATCTCATCAGCTTGATGTTATCCAATTTTATTGACAAAGCATCAGGAAGATCATCGACTTTGGGATTAAGTTTAAAAAAACCGCCAATTGTTCCCGGTTTTGCTTCTGTTCTTTCAAATATAAGTTCCTTCATCTCGGAAATCGGCGTTATTTTATCAGAATCAGCTATTCCAAGCGCTGCTGCAAGATTGGCATCCGGATCAGCATCAATTGCCAGCACATGTTTTCCCTGTTCGCTTAGTATTCGTATCATAAGAGAAGAAAATGTCGTTTTTCCAACACCACCTTTGCCACTAACGGCTAATTTCATTCATATTTCCTTTCATTAGTGTCCGCCCATAAATAGGATAGTTTGTTCGAGATCCAGGAATACACCCACATATTTTGAGGATTAAAATTTTAGCACGACGCAGATATCGGGCAAAATAGCCATTTACAGTTAACACTTTTTAAACTCGATTTTTGTCCGGTTCCCATGCTCCATGCATGAAAACAAATATTAAAAATACCAAAACATTTACAATTTTTCAATAACTTTAACCTTAAGGCACGGAGATATCGCCATAGCAATTGCATCAAAATTCCAGACTCTTAAAAATCAAATAGTTACGTAATACAAAAAGTAACTTGTCAGCGTTTATTTTTGAATTGGAGTACTATAATCTGAAGTTTCCTAAAAAAGCCTCATGCCGCCATGCGCATCAGCACGGCCGCGAGA
>CAZRLQ010000026.1:1272-13840 GCA_964600725.1 uncultured Desulfobacterales bacterium | reverse complement strand
TGGTTACAGGATTGTAAAACGAATCACGCTCAACCGGCTTAAAGCCCGCAGAGGTTATAAGATGCTCGATTTGGCTGCAAGTCAGGCCTTTTGCTGATTTCGCCCCCGCCATATGGGTTATTTTTTCTTCAATTATCGTCCCGTCAAGATCATCAGCACCAAATGAGAGCGCTACCTGTGCCAGTTTCTCCCCAATCATCACCCAATAAGCCTTGATATGATCAAAATTATCAAGCATCAGGCGGGCAACGGCAACATTTTTCAAATCGTCAAAAGCAGTGGTTGATGGCAGATGCGGCAATTTTGTGTTCATTGAATGAAAAGCAAGGGGTATAAAAGCTGAAAATCCCTTTGTCTTATCCTGAAGCTCCCTTAAACGGATCAAGTGCAAAACGCGCTCTTTGACTGTTTCAATATGACCGTAAAGCATAGTTGCATTGGAAGTAAGACCCCGGCCATGAAGGGTTTCCATAACCTCCAGCCATCTTTTATCATCTATTTTCTTAGGAAAAAGTCTTTCCCTGACCCTGCTGCTCATTACTTCAGCACCACCGCCTGGTATCATTGAAAGACCGGCTTCCTTTAACTTGGCAATTGTTTTATGCAGGGAAAGATTTGCAATCCTGGCCAGATAATCAATTTCAACGGCGGTAAAAGCTTTTATCGTTGCATCTGGACGTATTTCACCGATAATTTTAATTAAATTTATATAATAGTCAAAAGAAAGGGAAGGATTTAAACCTCCGACAACATGCAGCTCCCTCACAGGTTCATCAATTCTTTCCAAGAGGTTTGATTTGATATCATCTAAGGAGAGTGTAAAGGCGCCATTTTCATCCTTATCCCTTGCATAGGCGCAAAAGAGACATCGGTTTATACAAATATTGGTATAGTTTAGATGCTGGTTATAAACATAATAGGCTTTATCGCCATGTCGTCTCCGGCGGTCAAAATCAGCAAGATGTCCAACTCCTATAAGATCGTGACTATTGTAAAGCAAAATACCGTCGTCAAAATCAAGACGCTCACCAGCAGCAACCTTTTCGTTAATTTTATATAACCGGTTATCTAAAAAAGAAATATTCATCCCAAGCCCGAACTTTTATAAATGATTCCAGCTTCATCCCCGTTCCTTAAAGCAATACCTTTGGAAAAGCTCAATTTCGTTTACGCTAACTAAAACCAGCCTGTGCGTACAGACAGATGCTAACACACACAGGCGGCAGTTGCATAAATTAGTGAAAACCTGATGCTTTGCGCTGGAGTGCTCCCATCTTTGGACACAATATAAAACAAAAAAGAGATATTATGGCAAGGTTTTTTTGAAAGACTTAATAAGGGGGTGTCTCTATCTAGTGTCCATCCATAAATGGTCTTTTTGCCCAATATCTGCGTTATGCTGAAAAAATAATCCTCAAAATACGTGGGTGTATTCCTGCGGTTATTTTTTCAGCAGGCCTTGATCTTGAACAAAAATCCTCATTTATGGACGGACACTATATAATTATGGATGAAGGATACTTACAAGATCAGTGATATTTTGCAGATTAACGCTCTTTGCAAACCTGTCACAGACTAAGCCCGAGATATCATTTTTACTTAAAAGATTATAATGCACCATTAAATCGGCCATATGCTGCATTTCTTCAAATCCTGGAATAAATTCGTCGTAGATGATACGGTTTGGAGGTGTGGTCAGTACATATTCAATCAGATCGACAGGCTGATTCCAGTAGATGGAGGCAATCCTGGCCGCCTTTTTAATATTTTTCTCCGTCCAGATACCGGAACGGGCAGCACCTTGAACAAGTCTTTTGACAATGTCGGGTTTTTTTTCTATAAATTCCTGCTTCACTAACAGGAGATTGCAAATAAAATGCTTCCAAATATCTTCAGCATAAAACAGGACTTCGGCATCACCATTTTTTACTGTCTGGGCGGCAAAAGGTTCTCCCACAAAATATGCATCCAGAGAACCGATGGCCAAAGCTGAAGCCATATCCGGAGGGTTCATCTCTACAACCTTTATCCTGCCGTTAAGTCCGTTTTTTTCCATATACTGCATGATACTGATATTATGTCCTGAATAACGGATGGGAACGGCAAGAGTCTTACCGGCAAGATCGCTGAATCTTTTAATGTTCAAATCCTTCCTGACTACGAGACTGCTTTCATGGCGATTTCCAATATAGATCACTTTAACATCTTCGCCCTGTTGTCTGAGTAAAATGGAAAGAGGTGCTATCATAAAGGCCGCCTGGATCTGGTCATTGCAAAGAGCCTTTGCCATTTCAGCAAAAGAAGCAAATTTTACGGCATTGAAACGAATGCCTTTTCCTTCTCTGGTGGCATAATCTAAAAGAGGAGAAGCCAGGTTGGTAATTACCGGCATATATCCCATATTAACAACGATTCTTTTTGTCAAGCCCGTATTCAGCCAGAAATGCAGCCCTGAAATCAAAACCAGCCAACTAATAGCGACAATGCATATACGCACAAACAGCGGAATTCGCATCCATAGATATAAAACCGGTTTAAAATTAATCGCCGCAATGTCTTTAAACCGCACAAGGAACTCCCAGCATAAAGAATATTTCACTTCTAAGCCGGCTTAGTTCCGGCATATTTTCAAAATCCCGGGGACGGGGAAAATCAAGCTTGCAGGTCAGTTTGATACAAGCTGGTCTGCCGCCAAGCACAACAACTCGATCCCCCATAATAAGGGCATCATCAATATCATGAGTAACAAATATGATTGTCTTTCCAATAAACTCATGCATATTGACAACTTCCTCCCGCAGTCTCATATGAGTTAAAAAATCCAGGCCGGTAAAAGGTTCATCCATAAAAAGAAGATCAGGATTGACAGCCAGTGCCCTTGCCAGTTCAACCCGGCGCTGCATCCCGCCTGAGAGCTGGTATGGATAATGATATTCAAAACCTTCCAATTCCACCATGTCAACATATTTCCGTATTTTTCCCTTCATCATGTTTCTATCTTTCATATAACGCAGACCGAGTCCGATGTTCTGCCAGACAGTCATCCAGGGAAAAAGGGAGCCTTGCTGAAAAATGAAGATATGATTTGGGTTTGGTCCATTTATCATTTTCCCGTCAATCAGAACACTGCCTGAAAAAGACTTGTCAAAACCGGCTATAATCCGAAGCAGGGTGGACTTGCCGCAGCCGGAAGGACCAAGGATGCAAACCATTTCACCTTCATTAAACTCAGCAGTAATATTGCTTAAGACAGGGATATTGTCTCCGCGGTCTCCACTGGAATTGTCGGAGCTGCGCCCTTTGCAGCGCCGTTCTATATATTCCTTTTGCAAATTCCTGATGACCACATGTCCCATAATATTCACCAATTTATTGGGCAGCCGGCTTCCAGAAGATAGATTCTATTTTAGCCAGACGTTTCATAAAAAAATCTAACATCAGCCCTATTACCCCTATAATTATCATCCCATCCATAACAAGATCCATGCGCAAGGCATTTCTTGAATCAAGTATTAGATATCCGAGACCGGATTTGACCGCAATCATCTCCGCAGCCACCACAACAAGCCATGCAATCCCAAGTGTTATACGAAGTGCTGTAATAACATTCGGAAGTATTGCGGGAATAATGATTTTCGTAATCACTTCGAACCTGGTAAAATTAAAATTTGCGGCTGTCTGGAAAAAAGTGGGATTAATTGTGCTTACAGCAACTGAAGTTGAAACAGTGAGGGGGAAAAAACAGGAAAGGAAAATAAGAAATATAGCCGGCTTGTCTCCGATGCCAAACCAGAGCATTGAAATCGGAATCCAGGCAAGCGGTGATATGGGGCGTAAAAATTGAATAACCGGATTGAAAAACAGCTTAAACAGATTCAACTTTCCGATAATAATGCCAAGAGGAACACCAAAAATAATTGCAAGATAAAATCCTGCGGTAACTCTGAAAAGACTGGCAACAGAATATTTTAAAAGGATGCCTTTGGAAAATAACTCCTGCATACCGAAAAGCACCTTTACAGGACCGGGAAAAACATGCTCGTTCCACCCGCTGTAACGCGCCAGCAGCTCCCACAGCAGCAAAACAAGAGAAAAGGCAAAAGCAGGAAGTAAATAAGGAAAATTTTTTGATTCCATTTGCTTGAGTTATGGGTTTTGAGCTTTGAGTCAATATCATTAACTTAAGAATATTTTGTCTGAGCGAACTCCTTGGCCGTCATTCCAGCACAGGCTGAAATCCAGCAATTCCAGTATCTTCGAGATCTCCGGATACTAAGTTTTCACTGGAAAGACATATGGAAAAGTCTCAAAATAATGACATTGGCTGGCCATTAGCGGTTAACTGCACAGGCCGATTTTTTGTCGCTTTATAACATGAACAACGAGTTTTACCACTTTTTATCAAACCTTTAACTGTTTATAATGATAGGTATCTTGCTCACCGCTCAAAACTCATTCTAATAAGAATTGTAAATCAAATGAATACCGACCAGAGTTAACAGAAAAACAAATATTTCCTTCAGCAGTCTTTCATTTATCCTCTTTGCAATCCTTGGTCCTATTTGTCCTCCTGCTATAACACCCGGGACCGCCCATAAAACAATTGAAAAATCCGCCTCACTTCCCATCAGAAGATGCACGGCCGCTCCAAAAAGAGATGTCCCAAATGTTATAAAAACACAAGTGGCGATGGCGCTGCTCATCTTAAGCGACAACCTGGTTCTCATAATAGGTATCAGCCATTCACCCATGGCTGTACTGAGCAGCCCGCTTGTCACTGAAACAGAGATTGCAATCCATGAATGCTTATAAATTTTGCCTGTTTCAACTCTTGAGAGTCCTGAATCCGCATATTTCTGATTTGAAGAAACAAATAAAAACGCAGTTGTCAGCACTAAGATGCCGAGAATCGGCTCTATATAGGTTGGTTTTATTTTATTGGCAATATAAGCTCCCAAAGTAATACCCGGCATTGCAAATAAGAGCATAACCAGAGCAAGCCTTGGGTCCGGGCTGTTCTGTTTAAAATAGGCATAACTGCTTGAACCCATTCCGGCGGTCTGTATTAATAATGATGTAAGAACAGCGGCTTCGGGCTGTAACTTTAAAATAATTAAAAAAAAGGGCATCCATAAAATGCCTCCTCCGATCCCGACAGCAGACGCCGCTATGGATATAAAGATACCTGCCGGAAATGCCAAACAACTTTCACAACCCATCAGTTTTTATCGGATCATAGCGGATTATTGTGGAGATTCTGTTTATTAAGCATATATACTAACTAATTGAACTTATGCCAGCAGGTGTATTAGCTTTTAGCGGTTAATAGCTAAATGCTAAGTGCTAATAGCTGTTCATCATGGATTACCACACTAATCCGTGATAAACTCTTTTATCTTATAAGAATGAATTTTCCACTGTATAAAAGTTAAAATCATCTACAACCTGATTCAGTGACTCTAATTCTGTCTTAAAACAGGTTGTTTCCTCTTTTATTCTGATAATATCTTCTGATCTTAAATTCCGGTTTTTCAATATTGCCAATATATTTCCTGCAAAATCATTACCGGATGAACAAAGATTTTTTGAAAGCAGAATAATCTCCTGCAGATTACTTGACATCTCGTTAATTACGCTTCCGAGTTCAGCCAATTCATTATTGGAACAAATATTTATAGTACAGCTCAGATCTCCTCTGGATATCTCCCTGGATGTTTCAATCATATGCTGCAACGGATCCGTTATATTCTTTATAAACATTGTCAAAACAACAACCATAACAAACATGATTATCGCAACCATCAAAATAGCTTTATTTCTCAACCTGGCAACAGGCTGCAAAACCTGATCCGCTTTTATCTCATTGTTTGAATATTTACCAATGCTGGACAAAAGTTCTTTACTTAGCTCTTCTCTATGAGTATCTATTATAAATTCAAATCCTACCAGTAATGAAGCAACACCTATCAGTAAAAAATATATTATCATGGTGCGCTGCAGGCTGTATTTGAATCTTGATTTCATGAAAAACCTCAACATACGGCCATAACTTCTTGTGCCATATTAAGGTATTGCCGTCCGGATTTACTATTTTTACTATAGTTAATAACGGGCAATCTCATTATCTGCGCCTCTTTAATTTTCGTATCTTTTTCTATGATACTGTTAAATATCTTTTCTTTATGCATCTCTTTAATTTTACTGCAAATTAATCTTGAAACAGTATCCTTTTCATCATACATTGTTATTAATACTTTATAATCTATTTCAGCATTGGTTTTTCCTTTTATTAAGCTTATCATCTTTACAATTTTGCTGATCCCGTGCGTAGCAAAATATTCACACTGACAAGGAATTATTACCAGATTGGATGTTGTCAGGGCATTTAACGTAAAGAATCCAACGGAAGGAGGAGTATCGATTAGTATATAATCATATTGATCTTTAACCGATGCTAATCTATCTTTTAACAGATATTCGTAATTATCAGCAGCAAAGTATTTTTTGTTTAATAACATCATATTCTTATTGGACGGCAGCAGCCAAAGATTATCATATTCTGTTTTTATGATATTTTGCCTCAAACTGTTTAAACCGGAATCTATAACTTCATAAAAAGATTCTGTGTTTCGATAACCTAAGGATATCGTCAAATTTGCCTGAGCATCAAAATCTACCAGCAGAACGGTTTTTCCCGACATGGCTAATGAAACACCTAAATTTAGACAAGTAGTGGTTTTTGCCACGCCTCCTTTCTGATTGCTGATGGAAAAAATATTGTCAAACCCTGGAGATTTTTTAATATTGACTGGATTCAGAAAAGAAATATCATCAGCTTTGGCCGATCTGTATACAGTGAAAATATGGTTACACTTAGAGCATCTTGCACTAAAATCAGACTTTTTGATAATGCTTTCTTTCAGGTTGTATCTGGTTTTGCATCTTTCGCATACGATGATCATATCGAACTCCTTTCCAACATCTGCCCTCAACAGCATAAAGGATCTGTATATCATTCCAGACAGTCCCGCGATCATGGCCGGGCGACAATTTTACATCAATATTGACTCAACTGCGCCAGGCAGTGAGCATTCATCCAGGACCATATCAACAAAACCCTGCTCAATGGCATTATAAGTAAGATTCGGGTAAACACAGCATTGGGTATCCTGGGCAATGGTTATGCCTGATTTCTCTTTTACTCTGGAAAAACCTTCTGCTCCATCATCACCTATACCGGTCAATAATATTCCTAAAGTATTGCTGTTAAAAATTTCAGCCGCAGAGGAGAAAAGAAGATTCAACGGCTTATCCACCTTGCCGCCGGACTTTAAACAGGGCTCTCCATCTTTGTTTAACTGTATACTGTATGAATTTTCATTTGAACCGATATAGCAGGTGCCCTGCTCCAAAACCATATCGTTTTGGGCTGTTTCAACTTTCCAGGGTACAGACTCATCGAATTTTTTCACAAATGAAGAAATAATCTTAGGTGAAATATCCTGGACAATAACTACTGCTGCAGGAATCGCAGGCGAAAGTTGTGCAAGAAAACGAATTACAGTATTTGGTCCGCTCAGGGTAGTCCCTATAGCAATAAGATAGTCAAGAGGACAAAACCCGTAACGGTCGGAAAGCAGTTCCCTTATATCCCATTTTGGCAGACGAACTCTGCGCACATTTTCAATATTAACCGCATTGGCCATCTTAATGCGGTCGATAATCTGCTGCCTTGATTTATCAATATCAGTAGAAATCGCACCGGAAGGCTTGGGTATGAAATCGACAACTCCAAGACGAAGAGCTTCAAATGTAATCGCTCCGTCACTGAAAAGCGAACTTATGACAACCACGGGAACCTGGAATTCAATCATAATATGCCGAATAGCGGAAAGCCCATCCATTACAGGCATGTCAATATCCAGGGTTATAACATCCGGCCGAAGTTTTTTTGTTTTATTCAAACTATCCAAACCATTTACAGCGGAATCCATAACACAGATTCCAGGATCTGACTCAAGGATTTCAGTTACGGCTCTTCTCATAAATGCAGCATCGTCAACTACTAAAACTTTAATTTTTTCTTTCATATCAATACCGGAAATGATCAAAAAGAAACTTCTCAAAAAGTTAGGACAATGATGGAGAAATTCCCCTCAAACCCCCTTTTTCAGAGGGAGAAGCACATAGGTGTCCGAACTTATTGAGAGGTTACATCAAAAACAGTCATTTTAGAGTGAAGCGAAACAGTACCATAGCCTGATTTTAGCGATCTTCGATAACAACAGGTTCCTTATTTAGTGTCCATTATATGCTTGACAATTTCATCAAAATTTACGTCCAAACAGACCAACTGAGCATTTACGGCTTTTTTTAATGGTGAATCCACCAGGCATGAATCGAGCCGCTGAGCGATAATTGGAACATTTTTCTCTTTTATGTATTGCAATCCTTCCATATTCCCTAAATCAGCTCCGGAAAGAAGGACTACAACAACACTTCCGGAAAAGCGATCTGCAATGGAATGGAGAAAGGCATCAAAATAATTGGTCGGATTATCTTTCCCTTTTGCCGCCGATTTCGTTACATCGCCTGCTGCATCTTTCATGGAAAGTAAATATCCTTTGCTCATTGAAACCAGTTTTACAGGTGAGCAGCTGGAACTTATATAAATTCGGCCGCCGATCAGCGGCGCATCATCATATAAAGGTATAATGGTCAAACTGCTTCTTTTATTTAAATAATCAGATAAAGGGGCAGCTAATTCAACGGGCATCTTTTGAAACAGAACGAAACATAAATTGATATTTAAGGGCAGAAGCGGTATCATCCGTATCAATTCAGCATACCCTCCTGCCCCGGAATTGATAACCACCAGTCGTGTACAGAATGTAAAATTTTTTAACTCTTCTTTCTTTTCAAAAACCGGTTTTAAAAATTTAACCCTTTGAAAATTATTTATTTTAGCTTCAGCGGCAATCCTAACCGTTTCAATAAGCTTCTGCCGATAATTTGAAATATCGTTGTTTTTTCCCGGCTTGTTTACAAAATCCACAGCTCCTAATCGCAAAAAATCAAAAATGTTCTCCTGTAATCCAAGGCCAAGGCTGCTGATAATAATTACTGGACAAGGATTTCTTATCATTATATGCTTTAAAGCCGTATTGCCGTTCATAACCGGCATATTGACATCCAGCGTAATAAGGTCGGGCCTTAGCTCGTTAATTTTCCCCAGCGCCTCTTCACCATTTTTTGCTGTCCCGATTACTTCAATATCTTCCTCAGCGGTAAGCATATCTTTCAATATCCTGCACATGATTGAAGAATCATCCACAATAATAACTCTTAAACCGCTTTTCTTCTTAGCTGATTCGTCTCTTTTTTCCTCTTCTATAATTTTCTCATCGGCAATCCTGGCGGCTTCCAGAAGGAGATACTGCCACCCTTTTGTTATGGTGACTTCCGGTTCTGTAAATGTGCTTAAAGTTTCAAAACTGCCCCTTTTCCAGGAAAGAATATTGTAAAATGCATCCTCTCCCCGGCATTCTTCACAAACCGCGTGGACAACATCACCATCCTTTATGAAAATAGTTCCCTTGTGTGAACCTTTTTTAACTTGTACTGATACATTGACAGCAGACAGGCAGCATATCTGGATAAGGTCATTTAACTGCACGTTTTCCAGGGTCCCGGCAAACCCCTCATCTTTTTCGGTGATAAAATTCATATCAACAACCCCTGGTATCAAAGCTAAGCCTCATCACTAACAGTCTGTTTAAAAAATCTTCTTAGCCAATGCAGAATTTAGTGCATCCTATGCGGCCCGGCATCGTCTCTCCGCCTGCCTGCCGATAGTCATGTCAACTATTTCAGAAACATCCAGAATCAAGGAAATACGGCCATCTCCCATTATAGTAGCGCCGGAAAATCCGCTATTTTCCTGCAGGTAATCCACCAAAGGCTTTATTACTACATCTTCTTGACCTATCAGGGCATCTACCATAAGTCCGACACGCTTTACACCTGAGTTTACCACCACTACGAATGCTCTGTCGGATTCTTGCGCCTCTGCTGTATTAATATTAAATAGTTCCGCCAAACGCACTAAAGGAAGAGTGCTGTCTCGAAGATTTATTACTTCGACACCCTCTATCATTGTTGCTTCTTCTTTATATATCCAGAGTGTCTCTTCCACCACTGCAAGCGGGACAGTAAACAGATCAGATTCGATCCTAACCAGAAGCGCAGGTATTATAGCCAGCGTCAAAGGAATCTTTATACGAAAACAGGTTTTGGTGCCGGCAATAGAATCAATTTCTATATTACCATTTAATTTTTCGATATTTTTTTTGACGACATCCATTCCTACACCACGGCCTGATGTATGGGTTACCCTGTCACTGGTTGAAAAGCCGGGAATCATAATAAGTCCCAGCAATTCCCTTGAAGTCATTCTATTCATTTCCTCTTCGGAAAGCAGTTTTCTTTTTAAAACCGCTGCCTTTATGAACGCGGGGTCAATCCCTTTTCCATCATCTGTAATCTCTATAACCACATGGTTGCTTTCATGATAGGCCTCAAGCATAAGCTTGCCTGTTTCAGGTTTTCCCAAACTTTTCCGTTTGTCAGCCGTTTCGATTCCGTGGTCGACTGCATTGCGGATAATATGTATAAGAGGATCGGAAATCTCTTCAATAATCATTTTATCAAGTTCAGTATCTTCACCTCTTATCTCTAATTGAACCTTCTTGTCCGTATCTTTGGTGAGATCGCGTACCAAACGGGGATAACGTTTAAAAAGCTGCTCAATCGGCAGCATTCTAATCTTCATGACCCCTTCCTGAAGCTCATTGGCAACTCTGCCCAAAGCGATATTGGCTTCGTTAAGTCTGAAAGTATGGTTTTTAACATGTTTCATCTCTTTTTGATCCAGTTTGCCGGTTTTCTTTAGATATTCCTGCAGGTGTCTCATTTCGTTAGACAATTGGGAAAACCAGGCTCTGCTTACAACCAGTTCACCCACCTGATTTATCAAAGAATCTATTTTTTTTGCATCAACCCGCATGCTATGTTTAATAATTTTCCCGGAAGATATCTCTGCTGCCGCTGATTTATTCCCGGACATATCTTTTGCGACATCTCTTTCTTCCACAGATGCGGAAACTGCATTAAGCTTTGATTTATCTTCTCTCTTTTCTGCAACAGCTTCCTCTGATTCAAAAACTTCAGAATTTTTTGGTTCTTCATTACTATTGGAAAAGAGAACATCTTCCATATTTTCAGGAAGAGACTCGGATTCAAGTTCCTCATGTTCATCATCAAAAGAATCAAATGCACTGTCCAATCTGTTGAAAAGCTTCCGGTCATCTTCCCCTGAGAAAGATCCGGATTCAAGTTTCTCAGGCTCATCATCAAAAGAATCAAAGGCTCTGTCTAATTCGTTGAAAAGCTTCCGGTCATCAAGATCTGCCGGCGGTGCAACCTTTCCGGCCGATGATTCGTCTTCCTCTTCTTCATCTTGAAACAGATTCAGATCCGCATCGTCAACTACTGACATCTCGGGAAAAGAGAGACTTTCGTCACTATCTTCTAATGGTTTATCAGATGGATATTCTGTTTTAACAGGCTTTTCTTCAGATTCACAATGAGATAAACAATCAGACATCTTTTTGTTTATTTCAGCTTCAAACTCTTTGACTTGTGGAAAAAACCTTAAAATTTTATCAATATAGGTTTTTATGTATGAATTAACAAAATCATTAAAAGAAAGATCGCTTTCCCAAGACAATTCATTTTGAACTTTTATAACTTCATTGCACCAGTTTTTATAAATAGAAACGAGCTTTTCATACCCCATATAATTAGCAGAAGATTTAAGGCTGTTTATGCAATCAAGCAGCTTATCCAACACTTGGTTTTTTTTATCCGAATTTTGCAATTCATCTGCATAGGACAATAAATCAAAGAGTTTTTCCTTCAATTGCTGGATAAATATGCCGAACAACTCCTCGTCAAATTCTTCATAATAGGCTTCATCCTCTTGATATACTGCACCATCATCATCCGACGAATCTTTTTCAAGACTTTCCGCCAGATCGTCTGCCAAATTGTTTAATCGTTCCTCTATTTGACCATCTGATTGATCATCTTCATCTTTTTCAGACCGCTTATCAGTTGACAACTGCGAAATTTTTTCAATAATATCTTCCACATCTGTCTTTTCCGACCTGGATTCTTCTAAATCAGCGGTTAACAAGATAATCCTGTCCTTTGCCTCTATTAATGCATCTATAATATCTTTATCCGGAAGCAGTTCTCCCTGCCGGAGCATATCTAATAAATTTTCCAGCTTATGGGAAAGATTTGCAATTCTTTCCATGCCAAGATATTCTGAAGAACCTTTAATAGTATGAATCGATCTGAAAATATCATTAAGAAAGTCCCTGTTTTCCGGCTCTGATTCAAGCTTCAGCAATTTGGTCTCCATCTCTTCAAGATGCTCACCGGTTTCGGCAATAAAATCCTGAAGCAGTGATAAATCAATCATGACATTCTCCTTAACAATCTT
>CAZRLQ010000026.1:0-1172 GCA_964600725.1 uncultured Desulfobacterales bacterium | reverse complement strand
AGCTCTTTGCTGCGGAGCAATTCATTTTTGTGTTTTTGCGATGCTCTTACCGCATAAATTGAGTATCTCTTTTGATTTATTTTTGTTTATATACCCAATGGCTCCAAGACGATATGCATCTTCACCATACTTTTCATTATTCAGATTTGAAAGAAAGAGAATTTGAGCATCTTTATCAAATTTTAAAATTTCTTTGGCAGCAGTAAAACCATCCATTCCCCGCATAGTAACATCCATTGTCACCATATCCGGTTTTAATGATTTGTAAAGTTCAACAGCTTCCAGGCCGTTTTTAGCCTCTCCCACAATAACATGCCCCACTGGTTCCAGAGTTTTTCTGATCATCTTCCGCATGATGGAGGAATCATCAACAATCAGAATATGTTTATTCATCAGTAATCCACCTCTCGGCAAACCGCCTAAAGCCTTTCCGAAGTTCTCTCTTTTGCCGTATTTTTGCTTTTCCTGCCCACAGCACGTCCCGGCTGACGCAGACTGAGCTGCGTCAGGCAGGCCACCTATTTAAGCAATCCCCTTGCTATGCATTTACAGCTCTTTTACTTCTCTCAATCTCCTTTAGTTTTTTGATTTCTTCCACCAACAGAATACGGTTAAAATTAAGAAGAATTAAAAGTCCCTTGTCAAGTTTGCATACACCGCTGATATACTGACTCTTAAGTCCTGCAACCACAATATCGGGAGGAGGTTTAATAGTATCTTTCCTGATTTTGAGCACTTCTGTAACAGAATCCACAATAAAGCCCGTAACCCTTTTTTCAATATTTAAAATTATAATCCAGCTCCCATCATTTTGATTCTTGCTGTAAAACAGGTTGAGCCTTTTACGCAAATCTATGACAGGTATAATATTTCCCCGCAGATTTATAACCCCTTCTATAAAACCAGGGGAATCCGGTATGGAAGTGATAGGTGCTTTTCGGATAATCTCCTGCACCATTAATATATCCACACCGAACTGTTCTTTTCCGATAGTAAAGCCGACAAGCTGCAGGAGTTTTTCCTCCTCCGACTGATCATCCCTTTCGTTTGTATAAGGTTGATCCATCTTAGTTATCTCCTTTCATATGAAAATATCCGATCTGTGCGGCTAACTATTAGCTGTTAGCCATTAGCTTTTAGCAATTAGTTGTTAGCTTCTGGATAAAACGGTT
>CAZRLQ010000025.1:11942-13896 GCA_964600725.1 uncultured Desulfobacterales bacterium | reverse complement strand
TCGCAGTGCGTCTGCGCCCCTGCCGCCCTGCACCTGCCTGCCGCAGGCAGGTCTTAGGCAAACTCGGCGCTTGCAGGATTTAGGTAAAAATTTCAGTACATATTTTTGCAATAATTTGCACAATTTAGGGTTAAAAAATGGAACAACAAGCTGTTACAGAAATAATGGACAAACAGACAATTTTGAGAAACGAGACGCTTCTCAAACAAAGAAGAGAAATTCTTTCCATGCCGCCGGAAGAGGCGCTTAATGCTATTCTTGACTCACCAAATCCAACACCGCTCGTTCATTCATTTCCGGAAGATGACCTTTATTTTCTGATACATGAAATCGGACCAGAGGATTCTCTTCCCCTGCTCTCCCTTGCATCATCACGACAATGGGAATATATACTCGATTTGGAAATTTGGGAAAAAGACAGAATTAAAATGAATTCCGTTGTAAGCTGGCTCGATCTGTTGCTTGAAGCAGATCCAAAGCGGCTTATAAAATGGTTTCTTGATCAAAAGATCGAATTCTTTGAATTTTTTTTACATAAAAATATTGAATTAAGAATTAGAAACCACGATCAGGATCCATCAGACTTTGAAGACAATTTTTTTACCTTTGATGACACATTTTATTTCAGGTTCATTGATAACTCCATGGAGTTTGAATCCATGGAAATAGATGACAAGAGAAGAAAGTCATTTCTGAAATTCCTGCAGCATCTTGCCTTTTATGACCATATCAAGTACAGGCATATACTCCTTGAATCCGCAGGCATAATACCAGCAGAGTCTGAAGAGAAAGCTTATCGACTGAGAAATGTACGGTTGGCGGAAAAAGGATTTTTGCCTTTTGACGAGGCTGTAAGCATCTACACACCATTGAATCCTGAACGTTTGAAGAAACAGAACAGAAAATTTATCACCGATGATCTGACTGAAAATATATTCATTCCCGTACCCTTTTGCGCTACAAGCATGCTAAAAGAAGATAATCTTTTTGTCAGATCTTTGAGGAGGATAAAAAACGACAAAATTTTGCATCAGATACAACTTGAATTTGCCGGCCTTAATAACCAGATCATTGTCGCGGATCTCAAAACGATAAAAAACAGAAATCAGCTAAACACTATTGTTAAAAAAGCATGCGGATATATCAGTATCGGACTCAAGCGGCTAACAAAAGAGAACGAAAAGCTCGAAATAGACCAGGGAGCTGAATTAATACAGAAATTTCCCCTTTTTCAAATTTTCAGAACCGGATACGGATTAGTGGTGAAGGTAAAATCAAGGGCTGAAAAATGGCGTGGAAACAGCTGGTTCTCAAAAAAAGGTCTGCCCCTTAGTTTTTGGGATGAGAAATGGCTGGGAGTACTTGGGGGCATTTTAATAAAAAGACCTCTATTTTTTGATAATTACAAAACAGGTGTTTTATACCGGGATTTTACCTTAATAGAAGAAATAATTGAAACCGAAAAGATATTAGACGAGATCATCGCCTTTGATAATCTTTTTTCGTTAATGACGGTACAGTTTGAATCATTTCCTGACCATTTTATTACCTATAAAAATCTTATTCTGACCCTTTGGGCCAGAGATTATCTTAAACTTCCGGATGAATCAGAAGAACTCATCCCTCTTTCCGTTGACGAGTTTAAAAGTTTTTTTAATCACTTATTTCCAGATCATCCTGTTTTAAGGTCTATGATTCAGACTGAAAAAATAGAGAAGAAGATAGCTTTATCAATGAAAGAATCTTTTTTAAACTGGCTGTCGAATAAAACAGGAATTTCTAATTATGAAATTTCCACAAAACTTGGAAATACCCTGGAAGATCTCTTTGAAGAAATAGAAAGCGAATATGGAAAAGTTTCTGAAAAAGATCTTGATCCAAAATATATTCGTCATTTCTTGATAACCTATTGTCGTTTCACCTAACTAATGCCGTAAAGATAGCTGTCATTTTT
>CAZRLQ010000025.1:0-11842 GCA_964600725.1 uncultured Desulfobacterales bacterium | reverse complement strand
AAAGCTGTAAAGGAAACCACCGAAAGATTGCAAATTGCACATGAATACGAAAAAAACCTTCTCGAAAAACAGTTTGAAGGGGAAAGAAATGTTCTGAAATCCCGAATTGAATCACTGGAAAAAACTGTGCAAGAATAGAGCGATCAGCTCTCAAAACTTTCAAAGCAGCATGAATCAGCTTATCAAAAAGTCCAGGATGTTGCCGTAAAAGCTATCGAAGGCGCTTCAAAATTCGGCTCTTTCGAGGGTTTGCAGCGCATAATGTCAACCCAGGGAAAAACTCAGACAGGAGAAAACTAAAAGCGTTCAAACTGCTGACGTCATGCAAAATGGTGTCAAACACAACTATCTTATGAGGATAAAATGGACATGAATTCAGATAGTGAAAAGATAACTTATTCCAAAATTCTTGACGACATGGTGACATATGTCGCTGTGCTGAAACCGGATGGTACTATACTGTTCATGAACAGAGCACCTTTTGAACTGGCGGATTTAACTTTGGCGGATGTCTTAGGCAAAAAACTCTACGATACCTTTTGGTTCTCGTATTCGGAAGAAGTAAAACTTGCGACAAAATCCTTCATTGAACGTTGTGCAAATGGTGAAGCATTGTCTGACAAAATAGAAGTTTTAACAAAAAATCTTACAAAAATATGGATTAATTTCAACTTACATCCTGTTTCTGATGATCAAGGCAATATATGCTATCTCGTGGCTGAAGGACGGGATATAACGGAACAGATAGATGCCGAACAGAAACTGAAAGAGAGTCAGACAAGGCTTGAAAGAGTAAAAAGGTTGGAAACTATTGGACAATTAGCGGGCGGAGTGGCTCACGATTTTAACAATATGCTTAGCGCAATTATTGGCTATACAGAAATAGTATCCTCAAAACTCTCCCCTGATGATCCAATCTTCTCAAATATACAGATGATTGAAAAGGCGGCAAAACGTTCAGCAGATTTAACCAGGCAATTGCTGGCATTCTCCCGTCAAGAGATCATCAACCCAAAGCCTCTTGAAATTAACGATATAATCAGCAACCTGAAGAAATTCTACGGTCGTCTCATCTGCGAAGAAATTGACTTATGTTACATGCTGGAAAAGAACATCTGGAAAGTCAAGCTTGATTCCTCACAAGTTGATCGTATAGTTGCTAATTTATTAATTAATGCCAGCCACGCCATGCCTAATGGCGGCAAGCTATTCATTAAAACCGAAAATATCACTGTTGTTGATGGTTACTGTTATGGAAATGTCGAATTAGTCTCCGGTGAGTTTGTAATGCTAACAGTAAGTGATAACGGAATAGGTATGGATGAGGAGATTCTGTCGCATATCTTCGAACCCTTTTATACGACGAAAAAAGAAGGCAAAGGGGCAGGTATGGGGCTTGCCACGGTCTATGGAATCGTAAGACAAAATAATGGATTCATTGATGTTCATAGTGAACCAGGCAATGGAACCACGTTTAAAATTTATTTTCCAAGATGGACCGGAGAAGAAGAAAATACAGAGATATCAGCAGCAAAGTCAGATATCTTCAAAACAGGGACAATACTGTTGGTTGAAGATGATAAGATGGTACGGAAGGTGGCGGAGGGACTTCTGAACAGCATGGGACATACTGTCATCGCAGCTTCTTCACCTGATCAGGCCATAGCGTATTGCAAAAACAAAAATAGAAATATCCACATTCTTCTTACAGATATAGTTATGCCCGGCATGAATGGAAAAGAACTCAGCGATGCTGTTAAACGTATCAGACCCGGCATTAAAACAATTTTCATGTCAGGATACCCTGCCGACATAGTCACCGATCGCGGTGTCCTCGAAGAAAAAACGAGTTTTATCAATAAACCGGTCACAAGGGATGATCTGTTAAGAACGGTCCAGGAATTACTCTAAAACTAATATACTTGAATTTTCGAAAAAACTAAGATGCTTATCAATAGATAATGGTATAAATTTTGCCGTGTGCATAAGGGTAATGAGTATTGAATGGACAGCGCCATCTATGATCTGTTGATTTATGGACAGACACTAAATAAAAGGATTTCTGATTACAATGGTTTCATCTCTTGCAGGGCCTACAGATATGATATCGATATTTATTTCACAAATTTCTTCTATCCGCTTAAGATAATTCCTTGTATTTTCCGGAAGATCCTCTATTTTACGAATTTCAGAAATATCTTCCGACCATCCTGGAAGAGTTTCAAATATGGGCCTGCAATTGGCAAGAACTTTAAGGCTTGCAGGAAAATCTTTAATTATTTTCCCTTCATATTCATAACCTGTGCAGATATTAAGTGATTCAAGACCCGTTAATACATCGAGTTTGGTTATAGCGAGACCTGTCAGACCATTTAAACGGAGAGAATTCTGCAGCATAACAGTATCAAGCCAGCCGCATCGACGCTTTCGGCCGGTTGTAGCGCCGAATTCAGCACCATTTTTCTGTATTGTTTCACCGATTTCATCGGACAGCTCCGCAGGAAAGGGGCCTCTGCCGACCCTGGTCGTATATGCCTTGACAATACCAATAACACCGGTAATCTCTTTAGGGCCTATACCGGCCCCACTGCAAGCGTTTCCCGCTATTGTGCTGGATGAGGTAACATAAGGGTATGTGCCGTGATCAATATCAAGATGGGTTCCCTGGGCACCTTCAAAAAGCACCTGCTTACCTTCTTTGATGGCATTATTTATTTCAATTGATATATTCGTAACATGAGGGGAAAGCCTTTTGTTATATTCAGTACACTGTTCAAACAGATCATCAAAAACAACCGTTTCAGAAGAAAAATAATTTTCGAGATAGAAATTTTTCTCCGCAAGAATAGACTCAACCCTTTCTTTGAAAATTTCCGGATCAAGGAGTTCAACAAACCGGATTCCTCTTCTTGCCGCCTTGTCTTCATAGCATGGACCGATTCCGCGTCCGGTGGTTCCAATCTTTTTGTCACCTTTTATCTTTTCACGGGCATGATCGATATATTTATGATAAGGCATAATAATATGGGCTCTTTCACTGATCTTAAGTTTATTATGTCCTGCATCTATTCCTTTGCTGCTTAAATAATCGATTTCTTCTATCAGAATTTCCGGATCAACAACCATTCCATTCCCGATAATACATTTTTTATTTTGTAAAATACCCGATGGTACAAGATGGCTGATAAATTGTTCTCCATTGACTACCATCGTATGGCCTGCGTTGTTTCCACCCTGAAACCGGACAATAACATCTGCAAATTCAGCAAGAAGATCTACAATTTTACCTTTGCCTTCATCGCCCCACTGGGTCCCAACAATTATTATATTTGCCACAAGTTATCCTTTCAGACCTATATTGACAAAAAAGTTTGCCTGCTTGAGAATATGGAAAATTTTTCAAACAGCCCCTAAAGTATGATTTGAAATCTGCTTGTTGAAACTGCTTTTCTTTTAAGGGATTTGCAAAAATAAACCAACGCATTGAAATTATTGGCACTAAAAAATAGATTGTCTTAATAAAATCAGTAGGTTATGCCTTTTCTACAAGAGGCTCTTTTTACACGAAAAAAATTCTGAATCAAGGTTTTGCATTCATCCCGGCATATACCGCTTATAACTTTCGGCTGATGATTTAATCTTGTATCAGATGCAAAATTGTAAAGTGAACCAGCAGCTCCACCCTTGGGATCATCTGTGCCAAAAACGACCTTTCCAATTCTGGCATGTACAATTGCTCCCATACACATTATGCATGGTTCAACTGTAACATAAAGAGTGGTATTTAACAACCTGTAATTCATTACCCTTTTAGCCGCCGACCGCAGTGCCAATATTTCCGCATGTGCGGTGGGATCGGAAAGGAAGATGGCCTGGTTGTGCGCTTTCGAGAGAATATCTCCAGCAGCCGAAACAACTACCGCACCTATGGGGACTTCATCTTTTTGCTTTGCTTTTCCGGCCTCATTTAAAGCCAGTTTCATCATATCGATATGATTCATATTTATTCCACATTTCGCTCTTTGCGCTATAATTATTTGAATTTATTAAACTCTAATATTCGGATATATAAAAGGGTATCAAAAAACTTGCTTGATTTTCAAAGCATTACAGAGACAAGCGGAATGCAGGTTAAAATATGTTGCGTTCAAATTATAAGTACCTATAAGGGGTGTGGTACGCCTTTGGCTGCTAATTGATAACCCGCTGCCTGATGAATTTGTATCACTTATGCTTTGGTCAAAGATTTAGTATCACACTTTCTCTCCTCCCCGTTTCACTCCAACTCTTAGGTATTTTGGCTCACAAAATTGATTAATTAAATCATACCTCTGAAAATTAGCGAAAGGTGGGTTATTAAGATTCCAGCACAAAAAATTTTAAGTTGCCATTGACATAATACAAACGATAGCTTATAAATAATGAGTTTTAAACAAATACCAAAAGCGCCCGTAGCTCAGCTGGATAGAGTGCCGGACTACGAATCCGTAGGCCGCAGGTTCGAATCCTGCCGGGCGCACCAATGAAATCAAGGGGTTACAGATTTATTATAAATATCAGAACAAAAAAGGCCCTGCATTTTACGGCTTAACATACGAAACTATAAAAATTTAAGGTTTCATCTTCGATCTGCACGCAGCAAATTCCTGCGCAGGGTGCAGCTCACAGCGATGACACCGCAAAAATATGCTGCTAATACAGATATTACCACAGCGGTTCCAAAATCTTTAATCAAAAGAATACTTATGCCGACCAACATCTGAACAAGCCCGTATCCTGCAGAGACTTTCCAATGACGAATCTTGTATTCATTGGCTAACATCTGATAAATATGGCTTCTATGGGGCTTGCTGAGATTTTCGCCTTTTCCCGCCCTGACCGCCATAGTAATAAGTTCATCAGCATAAAAAGGAAACAGAAAAGCTGAAAGCGTGATGAAATCCGACAGATTTTCCGACAGAACCAGCACCATGCCTGCATATACAAATCCTAATAAAATGCTTCCGACATCTCCCATAAAAACCTTGGCGCCTGGAATGTTAAAAGGGAGAAATCCAAGACATGAAAAAGAGATGCAAAGTGCGAGGTTTAACAAAGAATAATCAGGCTGTGAAAAAAAAGCGTAAAGGGCTAAAAGGCCGAATCCAACAACACCTGTGATAGATGCAATTCCATTTATTCCGTCCATAAAATTATAAAAATTTGCAGTTCCAACGATAAAAACAAGGGAAAGTAAAGTACAAAGAAATGGATTCCGGCTGCAAAGAGGCAGGGAATAAGTGAGAATAAAAGCGGCAATAAATTGAAAAAACAGCCGAAGTCTCGGTGCAAGTTCGATTCTGTCTCCATAAAGACTTATTAATGACAGAAGAGTTGCAGACAGCCAAAAATCTGCCGGAATCTTGAGAACCAGGGAAGCCAGAATAAAAGCAGCCAGGATGCCGATCCCACCCCCTTTTGGTGTAGGTGTTACATGGGAACTCCGCTTATTGGGAGAATCCAGAAATCCGAACTTAAATGCAAACCTGACTGTCAGCCAGGCCCCTGTCATGCTCAGGATCGAACAAACAAGGTATAAATATAAAATCGAGTTTCTCACAGGTTGTTGTGGTAAGTGACACTCCACGGAGCAAGCCCCCCGTGGCTTCTGCTTAGTTTACCAAGCATTCTTTTTCCTGCTTCATAGACAAAAGCAGCCTTTCATCTCCACAGGCGTAAATTCCCGTATGTCCTGCGGTACTTATTTTTGTCAATTCATCCCCGCCGCAGGCGGACGGGGTTTTCTTGACAGTTCTATATAACAAGGTATCCGAACTTATTGAAAAGTTACAGAAAATGTTACTTTTTTGTATCGCGGCCATCCAGCACTTTCCTTATGATCTCGGCTATTGTATGCTTGAAATAAGGCTTCATGATATATTCCCTGATGCCGGCGGCCCTGGCTTTTTCTTCAGTAACCATCTCACTGAATCCGGAACACAAAATGACTGGAATGTCTGGCCGAATGCGCATCATTTCAACAGCCGTATCTATGCCGGTCATCTTTGGCATTGTCTGATCTGTTATTACAAGATCAAATTTATTTGGATTCTTACTGAAAATTTTCAGGCCACCAACTCCGCTTTTTGCGGCAACAACATGAAAGCCTAACTGCTGAAGCATTTTTTGTCCCAATTCAACCAGCATCTCCTCGTCATCAATAAAGAGTATACATCCACTGCCTGTCGGCATTTCACATGGAACCGGTTCATTATCAGATATACTTTTTTGATCAATTCTTGGAAGAAATACATGAAACGTCGTTCCAGTGCCCGGCTCACTGTAAAAAGTAATTGCACCATCATAGCCTTGAACGATTCCATGGACAACCGACAGTCCCATGCCTGTGCCTTTGCCCAATTCCTTTGTGGTGAAAAAGGGGTCAAAAATTCTTTCTTTAATGCCCGGATCAATTCCATGACCGGTATCGGATATAATGAGTCTGACATACGGACCTGGATCCAGATTCAAAGTACCGGCAGCCTCTCTATCTACTTCTACCTCTACCAGTCCGACCTCCAGTATACCTCCCTTTTCACGCATTGCATCGGCGGCATTGGTGCAAATATTCAAAACCACCTGATGAAACCGGGTGGGATCAACCATAATTTTGCTGGATTTGGCAATTATGTTCTGATGGATTTCAATCATAGCGGGCAAAGATGCCTTAAGCAGCTTAACAGCTTCCTTGACAATCAGACTTGCCATGACAGGTTTTATTTCCTGTTCGGTTTGACGGCTGAAACCGAGTATCTGCTGAACCAGTTCTTTTGCACGATTACATGCAGCAAGAACCTTGTTCAGATGATCTTTTGTTTTACTTCCATCTGAAACCTCATAAGAAGCAAGCTCGGTATAACCCATAATTGCTGAAAGAATATTATTGAAATCATGGGCGATGCCGCCTGCCAAAGTGCCTATGGCCTCCATTTTCTGGTTCTGCATAAGCTGCTTTTCCGCAAGCTTGCGATCAGTGATTTCCTGCTTGAGATCTTCATAAAGAAAAGCATTTTCCAAAGAGATTGCAGCCTGAGAAAGTAAAATGTTTAAGGTCCTTATGCGATCTTTGGTAAATGCAGAAGTGATCAGATTATTTTCCAGATACAATACTCCGGACACGATATCTTTTTGGCTGAGAGGCATGCAAAGAATTGATTTTGGCTGTTTCGATTCAATATAAGGATCATGGATAAACTGTTTTTCATTGGATGCATTATTGATAACCAGACTCTCTTTTGAACGAATGACAAAACGGACGACCTCTTTTGATAAATCGGAGCTTTTTTCAATAGGCACTGATTGCAAGACATCGATTTTACCATATTCTGTATCAGTATGTACAGCCGCTTCAATCTTAAACCGTCCGTTGCGTTTTAAAATGAAAAAACCTTTTTGAGCTCCCGCGTTTTCAACAATAATTGCCATTAACTGCTTCAGCAAATCCGACAGAACGATTTCACCTGAAATGGCTTGCGAAGCTTTCATTACAGCCATAATATCCAGATCTTCTTTTAGAGTACTTCTACTTGTCTGTTTTAAAATCTTATGATCTTTTTTAATTCCGGCTTTTGCTGACTCGACCGTAGCTGTAATCATGCTGCCGTAGCGTATATCCAGATCCTTTGCCTTGGCTGAAGCACCCCATTTAAGATAGCAGTCAAAGGCAGCCTGCATATAAGCCTTTGCTATATTGGTTCTACTTTTTGCCAGGTAGAATTTTGCCGCCAGTTCGTTCGCTAATGATTCATCATTTATATATTCATGCTCATTGGCCAGATTGACAGCCCTGTCATAATTATCCGCAGCTCTTAAATCATTGCCCATAACCCGCATTATCTCCGCCTCAACAAGATAGAATTTATGCAGATGATTCATTGGAGCGCAATGCGCCCATTTTTCCATTTTCTTCTGGTTGGCGGCCACTTTTTTTAATATATTCTTTTGCTCTGCTGTCGGCAAATCGTTAAACAGGGCGAGACTGGCTAAAGAATCGTAGAAAAAAAAGCAGGAAACAACAAGCATACCTGTCACACCGTCAAGATACTTTTTTGCCCTGGCTGCATTTTCAACAGCCCGTTTATAATCTCCAAAGAGATAGTTTAAAAAAAGTTTGACAAAATACAGGATAAAAAGAGTTGTTCTATCATTTATCTTTAAATGGGTCGGCAGCAAGTGCTTCTCGTTATAAATCTCACCATCTGACAATGGTGGATTTTCTCCGACAGACGGATTAAAGTCTCTCCTCAAGTCGGAAACAGCCTGCCTGAATATTTCATGCATGTAAAAAGATGTTTCATACTTCAATTGACCTATAGCATCACTGTACCTGGCCATGTCCTGTTCAACTCTATCCAGTTTCACGCCCGATATAAAAGAATGGTAACAGTAAAAGAATGCACAAAAGCCGGCATACTCAAAGTCTCCTGTTTCAAGCCCGCTTTTGAAACCTTCTGCCAGAAGCTTTGAATATTTTCTTATATGCTCTTTCCAATGAAAGATAAAACCGTAAACCATATGAAATGTTCTGGCTTTCAGTTCTTCTGTTTTTGATTTTTCCAGCAGATTTAAGGCAAGACGTCCAAACCGGTATCCTGATTCAATATCTTCTGTCATTCCACAGAGAATCATTCCATATGTAGCATATATAAAGGCGGAACCAGGGGATCTTCCATATTTGACGGAAAGATTTACCAGTTTAAACACAATAATTGGAAGCAGGCTGGGCATGGAAAAATAGGCGGCAGAACCTGCGCTCGATAAGATCCGCACAGATGCCAGCAATGCAGGATCTTTCATTTCAGGCAGGCCGGCCAGGCCTTCGATCTGCTTGCTAAGCAAAACCGCCTTTGTCTTTGCAAAACATAACGAGATATTTAATTTGCCCGGATTTGCCGGAAGTTCAACACCAAGCAGTTTCAAAACATTCACTGAAGTTTTCAATGCTTCCTGAAGTTTGTACTGAGCTTTATATGCATCAATTTTAACTTCAAAAACCCTTACCCTGTCCATCAGTGTTTGCGCATTTCGCATAACGGCCTCGATAAATTCGTTCATTTTTTCAAATCTGCCGCAAAGATATGCTGCCTCAGCCGCTTCCACATAATAATTCAATATAAAATCATACTCTCTTGTCCAGACATCTTCATCGAGCAGACTTAAGCCGACAAGAAAATAATTAAAGGCGGACTCGTAAGCCGCGGATGCTTTTGCTTTTCTGCCGGCAATCAGATTTAACCCGGCCAGCTCATTCTTTTCCAAACGAAACTTTTTTAATTCTAATCCAAAGTTAAACTGATTGACAATATCAAATATTTTCTCTTCTAATTGCGGCTTTGGAGTGTTCTGCAGCAGATAGGTTCCAACCAGTTGATGCATAGCCGCTCTTTCAGTTTCCGAACTAAGCAGATGCACTGCATTCTGAATTCGGCCGTGTAAAAACCTGTAGTTAACTGCAACTTCGTTTTCATCTCCTTTTAAATCAAGTTCAACCGACTTGTAAGCATCTCCAACCGGAAGCACAAAACCTTCATCAACAGCCTCTTTAAGCAGGGATGCAATCTGTGCAACTGATTTTTTACATAAATATGCCAGAATTTGCAAATTAAACTGATTACCTGTACATGCTGCCAATTGCAAGACATTTTGTGTTTTTTTGTCAAAATTCTTTAACTTTAATGCTATCAGGTCAGCCGCATTATTATTTATTCCCATGTTTTGAATCCTGCCCAGATCCCACTGCCAGCCGCCTTGTTCGAAGTTGAATACCAGTTGATTGGTGAAATAGAGAGATTTCAAAAACATCTCTATGAACAGAGGATTGCCGCCTGTTTTTTGCAAAACCGCCCTTGCCAGGGGCATTGCCTGTTCGGATTCTATCTTCAAAGTATCTGAAACCAGTTGCGTAATATTTTTAACAGATAAAGGAGGCAGTGCCAGCAAATTCATGGTTACCCCATGGCTTTCAAGGTCTCCCATAAGAGCCGCAGCCAAGGGGTCAGAACCTGCTTCATTCTCCCGGCAAGCGCAAATCAAAAAAAGATACCGCACCTTTTTATCTGTCACGATAAGCTGTATCAGTTTTAAAGAAGCGGGATCAGCCCACTGCAAATCATCCAGAAAAATGACCAGAGGATGCTCGATCCGGCAAAAGATCCGAATAAAATTCCGAAAGATCATGTTAAAACGATTCCGGGTTTCAACGGGTCCCAATTCAGGAACAGAAGGCTGGGGTCCGGCAATCAATTCCACTTCAGGAATCACATCTATAATGATCTGTCCATTTGTTCCAAGTGAACCCAAAAACTTTTCCCGCCACATAGCCAGGCTGGAATTGCTTTCAGTCAAAATCTGCCGCATCAGTTCCCTGAATGCGGCGGCCAGCCCGCTATATGGAACACTTTTTTGTAATCGCTCAAACCGTCCGGAAATAAAATACCCTCTCAGCAATGTTACAGGTTTGTAAACCTCTTTCACTAAAGCCGTTTTACCTATTCCGGGATGACCTGAGATAAACAGAACCTCACAATCCCCTTTGCTCACCCGCTTAAACCCATCCATCAAAGTCTTTATCTCTTTTTCCCGGCCGTACAGTTTCCGATAAATTCTGAACGTACCGGAAAGATCATGGCGGGCAAGGGGAAAGATTTCAATCCTGCCTAATGATGTTAACTGATTCAGACATTTTTCCAGATCCATTCTTATTCCCCTGGCGCTCTGATATCTATCCCCGGCATTTTTGGATAGTAACTTCATTACAATATCTGAAACCAAAAGATATATTTTCTTGTCGATTTTATGAGGTGCCGCCGGTTCCCTGGCAATATGTGAATGAACAAGAGCAAGTGAATCGCTGGATTCAAAAGGGGGCTTTTGACATAAAATTTCGTAAAATGTAGCTCCAAGAGAGTAGAAATCGGTACGATAATCGAGCGGACGGTTCAATCTGCCGGTCTGTTCCGGTGAAATATAGGCTAAAGTCCCTTCCAGGACACCAGTACATTTTATAAGCGGATCTTCGCAGCTCAAGAAAGTGGAGATGCCGAAATCAATTATTTTCAATCTGCCGGTTACGGGATTCATAACAATATTGGATGGATTAATATCTTTATGAATGATATTTGCAGCATGTATCTTTTCCAGAATCTTTGTAATCTTTATTGCAACAGAAAGGGATTCTCCAAGAGAAAATTTTCTTTCCGACATTAATTTATCCAGAGATTCCCCCCCAAAATCTTCGAATATTAATGCCAGAATATTATCATTTTCCACAATAGACAAGGCCTCAACAACGCCTTCTATTTTCCGCTCATTATTCAGCATAGCGATTATTCTGTATTCATGCTTGAACCTGGCAGACTCAACAGGAGTTGAGCGGTCTTTTTTCAAAACCTTGAGGATAACCGGCCGCATATACTGCTTCTGGAGTCCCCGAAAAATGACGGTATTATCATTTTCATAGATTTTTATACCGGTTTTATAACCGGAAATGGTCATCATTGATATAACTCCGTTGAAGTTTATTATTTGCCTGAGCTTTTTTGACACCTCCTGCCCAATTTCAACTCAGGTCGAATTTTGCAGCCGGTATTTTTCGATAAATCTGTATATAATAGCATAAATAATTCAAAGACTACAACAGCACAATAATAAGTGCCCAGGGTAAACGCATTTAGAATTTGCATCAAATTTGCTTATACATTAATAAGCTATATAAATATTTGGCTTTTGCTCATATTAGTATGCCTGATTTTTTTATCCATGTTTGAAGGAAAGGTCATAAATTTTTTCAGGCAATTGCAGGATT